>CAZARD010000041.1:0-11593 GCA_964487505.1 uncultured Blastocatellaceae bacterium
AGTCAGAACCGGGAGCGGTAGCGACCGGCAGAAAAAGGGCCAAAGTGATGATCGTGCCGCAGTATTGAAATGATAATCATCCTAAAACCAGAGATCGATGCCGATAGCCGCGAGTTTCAGCGGCTTGAAGCGCATTTGAAGAACATTCCGAATATCGAGATGCGCATTCATCACGTGCAGGGCGCGGAGCAGGTTCTCACCGAGATCTATCTCATCGGGAACACCGCCGCGCTTTCGCTTGAGGAAATGCGAAGTTTTCCGGGCGTTGACCATGTCGTCAGGGTCTCCGAGGAGTACCGTATCCTCGGTCGCCATAAGAACGACAGCCGCCCGAATCATTTTACCTACCGCGGGGTTTTGTTCAGCCAGGACAATCTCAACGTTTTCGCCGGGCTATGCGCGGTCGATTCCCCAAAAAGCGTCGAATCGATGATGCGCGCACTGCAGGAAAACGGACAGGTCTGTACGCGGATGGGCGCCTACAAACCGCGCACAAGCCCGTATTCGTTTCAGGGACACGGCAAGAACTGTCTCGAGTATGTTTTCGAACTTGGCGGCCGATACGGGATCAAGGTCATTGCGATGGAGATTACTCATGAATCGCATATTGACGAGATTCGCGAAGCTCTTCGGCGCACCGGCGATCCGACCGGCGTTATGCTCCAGATCGGAACCCGAAACACGCAGAATTTCGAGCTTCTGAAAAGCGTCGGACGTCAAGGTGATTTCCCGGTATTGCTCAAACGCGGATTCGGGATCACGCTCGATGAATCGCTCCACGCGGCCGAGTACCTTGCGAGCGAAGGGAATCAGAAGGTCATATTCGCGTTCCGCGGGATGAAGACGAACATTGGCGATCCGCATCGGAATATGGTCGATTTTGCGCATATTCCGGTCGTCAAGCGTCTGACCCGAATGCCGGTCTGCATCGATCCCTCGCATTCAGTCGGTTCGCGCGCACGGAGTTCGGACAACATTCTCGATATCATGCACATCACCGCGCAGGGGGTGATCGCCGGGGCCAATATGGTACTTGTTGATTTCCATCCTGATCCGAGTGTCGCTTTGGTCGACGGACCGCAGGCGTTGAGACTGGAAGAGCTGCCGACGTTTCTTGAGGATGTCGCCATCGTCCGTGACGCATACGAACGAAGACGCAAATTATTCGAATAACATATGCGGTCCTCCATATGTGTTGTATGTTCGATCTGGTCGAATTACGCGGCAGGCGGTTCGCGAATCAATTGTCCGATTCGTCCGATGTATGCCGTAAACTATTGAGCAGCCATAATTAGCGTCTATCAAAAAGGTCAGTGGCAACATACATATCTGCTGAGCCATATCTATGTTATGAATCTGCGAAGCAAACTCATCACTCAAGGCATCGAGCGTTCACCGAACCGTGCGATGCTCCGCGCCGTCGGCTTTCGCGACGAGGATTTCTCAAAGCCGATCATCGGTGTCGCCAATGGTCACAGCAACATCACGCCGTGCAATTTGAGTCTCGGACGGCTCGCAGACGACGCGTCAGCGGCGGCGCGCGAATCGGGAATGATGCCGCAGACGTTTGGCACGATCACGATCTCGGACGGGATCTCGATGGGCACCGAAGGTATGAAGTACTCCCTCGTTTCACGCGAGGTCATCGCCGACTCTATCGAAACGGTTTGTCAGGGCCAACGAATGGACGGTCTGCTCGCCATCGGCGGGTGCGACAAAAACATGCCGGGAGCGATGATCGCGATCGCGCGGCTCGATATTCCGTCGATCTTTGTCTACGGCGGGACAATCAAGGCCGGTCGTCACAACGGGCGCGATCTGACGGTCGTTTCGGCGTTTGAGGCGGTCGGCGAGTTTATCGCCGGCAAGATCGATGAACACGAACTCTGCGAAGTCGAGAAAAAGGCCTGTCCGGGAGCCGGGTCGTGCGGCGGAATGTACACCGCGAATACGATGTCGTCGGCAATCGAGGCGCTCGGAATGAGTCTTCCGTATTCATCGACGATGGCGGCCGAAGATGACGAGAAGCGCAGGTCGGCACGCGAGTCGGCGAAGGCGCTGGCGGAGGCGATCGCGTCTGGTCTCGTACCATCGAAGATCATGACACGCAAGGCGTTCGAGAATGCCATCGCCGTCGTCATGGCGACCGGCGGATCGACAAACGCCGTGCTTCATCTATTGGCGATCGCGCATTCGATGAAAGTCGATCTCAAGATCGATGACTTCGAGACGATCCGCGCCAAGGTTCCCGTTTTGTGCGATCTCAAACCGTCCGGAAGATATGTCGCGACGGATCTCCACAAGGTCGGTGGAATCCCGCTGGTCATGCGCATGCTGCTCGATCACGGTTTGCTTGACGGCGATTGCCCGACGATCACCGGCCGGACGGTGGCCGAAAATCTCGCGGCTGTTTCGAGCGAACCGCCGGCGGATCAGGATGTCGTCCGTCCGTGGGCGTCGCCGGTTTATCCGGACGGGCATCTCGCGATCCTGGGCGGTAACCTGGCGGAAGAGAATGCGGTCGCGAAGATCACCGGGATCAAGAGCCGTTCGATCACCGGTCGGGCGAAGGTTTACGACTCGGAAGAGATTGCGATGGAAGCGATCGTCGCGCGGCGGATCGAAGCCGGCGACGTGGTCGTGATCCGCTATGAAGGGCCAAAGGGCGGACCCGGAATGCGCGAGATGCTCGCGCCGACGTCGGCGATCATCGGCCTCGGCCTCGGCGACAGCGTCGGCCTGATCACCGACGGCAGGTTCTCCGGCGGAACCTACGGGATGGTCGTGGGCCACGTCGCACCGGAAGCGGCAGTCGGCGGCAACATTGCACTGGTCCGTGACGGCGACCTGATCACGATCGACGCCGACCGGAGGCTTCTCGAGGTCCATCTTTCGGACGAAGAACTCGCCGCACGCCGCCGTGCTTGGACGCCGCCGGTTCCGCGATACGCGCGCGGAGTGCTCGCAAAGTACGCGAAGCTCGTCTCGTCGGCGAAGTACGGAGCGGTGACGGATAAGTGAGGAGGGTTGGGATTTTCGATTTTGGATTTTCGATTTTGGATCAATGCCGTCCTAAACGTTGAAGACCGTTACGCAAAGCGAACGAAAAAGCGGCTTCCATTCGGACAAACGGATCGCGTCTCCTTGAGCGTGCGGAGCGCGCGTCGTGTTGATAGCACCAGCCGAAGGCGCAGCCGAGCCTGGTGTTGATTTTCAATACGATCGGCGAGCGTGTGAAACACGCGTCTCCTGCCCAAACGGACCGGAGACACCTGCTCCGCACGCTCGTTGATCACTTTGGAATTCCCACACCAGACCCGGCTGCGCGCTCACGTGGTGCCATCGTTGCGACGCGTACTGCGCACGCTGGCCTTGCGGTGTCCGCTCTATTTCGCCGTCTCGACGATCGCCGTGGCAGCCTGCTCGACGAGCGGCGAGATTATGTCTTCGCCGGCCGACTTGGCTTTTGCTTTGTACGATTTCGTCAAAACGCCGGTCGCACCTTTTGCGAGGCCGATCTCGAGGCTAAGTTCGTCCTTCGACTTGAAAATCGCCGAGGCGCTCGCCGCCGAATAGATCGCCTGAGTCGCGACCTGTCCCACGACGTTTCCGATCCGGCTCCCGGTCTGGCCGATTCCCGTTTGACTTACGACGGGCGCGATGACCTTCGAGAACATTCCGAACCCGCCGCCGCCCTTTTTGTGCGAAACGGTCGCGACCAGGACGTAATCGCACTGCTTCTCGGAGGCCTCGGTCTGGATCGCGGCCGGCAGTTTCGCTTCGAGCGTGACGATCTCGATATTCGTGCCCTTGAGATAGGCGAGAAGCGAGTTCTCGATCGCGCCCGCGAGTTCGGCGGCGTTGATTCCTTCACCTACCGATCCGACCTTAACGCCGGCAAGGCCGATGCGGATGACCCCGGGCTTCTTCTCGTCGGACGTCGTCGGTGCCTGCCGATCGGCATTCATCTCCGAGACGGTCGAGCCAAGACCGGATGTCGAAGGAGCGGACGGATTCCTCGGGTTCGACGAATACGAAACGGTTGAATCGGTCGTCGGGGACGTATAGAGCGACGCGCTCGATTGAACTTCACGATAGCCCGCTGGAACATCGAACAGCGCCGCATCGAGCGGCTGATTTGTCAGTTCAACGACCTCGTTCGTCATCGTGAACGTCTCCCGTCCGGCCTCGTCGAACATCGTCATCTTCTCGATCACCGGATAACCGCGCTTCGCGGCGCCGATCTGCTTCATCTCGTGCCGGTCGGTACAGGCACCGCCGGTTTTCGGTGCATATCCCGCGTACCGGGCGCCGTCGCAGTCGAGAGCGAACGCGGCGTCGATGTACCAGCCGTCCGTGACCATTTTCGATCTCGTCCGCGAACAGGCGTCCGGCGAAGATTCCGTTTCGAACGTGATGATCAGGTGACGCGCCGTGAATCCGAACATTTTGCGCGTCTCGCCCGTATCCTTGGTCGTGACTGTCGTCGTCACGAGTCCGCCCTTCTTGACCTCGGTCGTCGTCCGGCCGTTGGTTGACACGCTTGAAGGCGCGGATTCGTCGTCGGCCCAGGAATTGATCAGAAAGACCTGGGTTTGCGGATTGAGCTGCACGCTGCGTTTCAGATCGCACTGCGTGATCGTGACGGTCGAAACGCCGCCCGCCGACTGTTCGCTCCGCTGCCGCTTGCCCTTGATATAGGTCGTGTTCTCGGTCGTCTGTCCGGCGACCGATTGGCGGATCTTGACCTTCACGTCAGCCGCCGCGTTTCCGCTCAGTAGAAGAATGACTGCGAAAAGAAATGTTATGTTTTTCATAATTGCGCTCCGATTTGATTCTTTCGGCAAAGGCCGTCAACAGATCACGCGTGATCGAATGCGAAAGGGGATCAGCAGCCGGTCGAAACATCGAAATAGTTGGTGGATTAATCGATGTCGGCTATAATTCGAATTCTGTTTACGAGGGAAACTGAAGGTCGATTTCATCGTGAAAAAAGGCGGCGAGAACGTAACCGATATGTTGCTTGAGTTGACCGGCGGGAACACGCAGGTCCTCGAGGCGCTTCTGCCGATCGTCTACTCCGAGCTTCGCCGGCTTGCCAACAACTATCTGCGCCGCGAACGCTCCGACCACACGCTGCAGCCGACGGCACTGGTCCACGAGGCCTATTTGAAACTCGTCGACCAGCGCAACGTCAAATGGCAGAACAGGGCGCATTTCTTTGGCGTCGCGGCGAACATAATGCGCCGGATCCTGGTCGATCACGCCAGGAAGCACAATTCTGAAAAGCGCGGCGGCGAGTTTTCGAAGGAACAGCTCGAAGAGGCGCTGGTCGTCGTTTCGGATGAGAAGAGCGTCGAATTGCTCGCGCTGGACGAGGCGCTCGAGAACCTTGCGGAAATGGACGCCCAAAAGGCGCGCATCGTCGAGCTCCGCTACTTTGGCGGCCTGTCGGTCGAAGAAACGGCGGAAGTGATGGGAATCAGCGAGATCACGGTCAAGCGCCACTGGAAGATGGCGAAGGCCTGGCTTTTCGGGCAGATCGCGAAGAACTGATGCGGGAGTTTTTGTATCGTCACGATTCGGAGGTCCGTTCTCGGCGCGCATCCGCGAAACTTCACGCAAAGCCCGCGGAGATCGCAACGCCGATCTTGATCGAATTTCTGGGTCGAGAGATAGAATGCAAGGCGTAAACGTCTGGCGATAGTCGGTTTACCGAATAAATCACGGATTCGGTCGGACCAGTCGCGGATTTGGATCCCGGAAGAAACCGGCTTGGGCACGGCAGAACGGCCTTCTTGGTCCAAGCGATCCGAAACCCCAAATCCAAACCCCCAAATGGACAAAGCTCGCTGGCGGCAAATTGAAGAAGTTTTTCAGTCGGTCGTTGATCTCGCGCCGGCCGACAGGCGGCGCTTGCTCGCCGAACGGGAGTCGACCGAACCCGAGCTCGTCGCCGAAGTCAGAAAACTGCTTTCCGATCTCGAAGAGGCCGAAGATTTCATCGAATCGCCGGCGTGGACCGACAGCTTCATCCTCGGAAAGACCGCCCGCGGCCAAATAAGCGATTCGCTCGACGCCGAGATCAGGCGCGACGATGGCTCACTCGTCGGCCGACGACTTGGAGTTTACCGGTTGACGGGCGAGATCGGCCGCGGCGGAATGGGCGCCGTGTATCTCGCCGAACGCGACGACGGCGAGTTTCGCCAACGCGTCGCGCTGAAGGTAATCAAACGCGGGATGGACACTGATTTCATCGTCCGTCGCTTCCGCAACGAGCGCCAGATACTCGCGACGCTCGACCATCCGCACATTGCGCGCCTGCTGGACGGCGGTACGACCGAAGACGGGCTTCCGTATTTCGTGATGGAGTTCATCGAGGGCAAGCCCGTGTATCGTTATTGCGACGCGGAACGACTGACGATCGCCGACCGGCTCGCGCTTTTCCGGAAGATATGCTTTGCGGTCGATTACGCGCACAAGCACCTGATCATTCATCGCGACATCAAGCCGTCGAACATCCTCGTCACGCCGGACGGAACTCCGAAACTTCTCGATTTCGGGATCGCGAAGATCCTGAATCCCGAACTCGCGACCGACTCGATCGACCCGACCGCGACCGCGATGCGAATGATGACGCCCGAATACGCTTCGCCCGAACAGGTCCGCGGCGAGCCGGTCACGATCGCCAGCGACATCTACAGTCTGGGAGTGTTGCTCTACGAACTTCTGACCGGTCACCGCCCTTACCGGATCCAGAACCGGGCGCTTCACGAGATCGCGCGCGTCATCTGCGAGGAAGAACCCGACTCGCTCCGCGCCAGCCTTACCCGCGACGACAATCTCGTCCCGACCGGTGACGACGAGTCGGGCAAATCTGCCGAGGAGATATACGCGAACCGTAACTCTGATCCGGATTCGCTCCGTCGCGAGTTTTCCGGCGATCTCGAGAAGATCGTTCACAAAGCGCTGCGCAAAGACCCGAAAGAGCGTTACCGGTCAGCCAGCGAACTCGCCGCGGATATCGAGCACTTCCTCGAAGACCGGCCCGTCCTCGCCGAGGACTTCTACGCTTCGTCGATACGCCTGTCGCGGACGCGGACAGCCGAGCACGATACCGGCATTAGAATCGCGGTCCTGCCGCTAAAGATGCTGACTGGCGGCGCGACCGGCGACACGGGCGACGAGTTTCTCGGGATCGGGCTCGCGGACGCGCTCATCACACGGCTTTCGAACGTCCGGCGTTTGACCGTTAGGCCGACGAGCAGCGTTCTTAGATTCAACTCGCTCGATTCAGATCCGTTCGACGCCGGCCGCGAGCTCGGCGTCGATTTTATCCTGGATGGAAACATCCGCCGCGCCGGCGACCGCCTGCGGATCACGCTCCAGTTTCTCAGCGTCCGTGAAAACGCGGCGAATTGGGCAGAGAGTTTCGACGAACGGTTTTCCGACGTGCTCGCGATCGAAGACTCGATCTCGGAGCGCGTCGTCGCATCGCTCGTCCCGCAGCTAACCGGCGATGAGGAAGTTCGCCTCAAAAAGCGCGGCACGGATTCGCCCGAGGCCTACGAGGCGCACCTGCGCGGCCGTTTCTACTGGACACAATTCACGCCCGACGCGCTCGAAAAGGCCCGGCAAGCCTTCGAGGACGCGATACGTTTCGATCCGAATTACGCCCTCGCCTATGTCGGGCTTGCCGACACGTTCATCTGGAGCAACATCTACGGCCTGATCCCTTCGGAAGAGGCGATCGTTCTCGCGGAATCGGCGGCGCAGAAGGCGCTCGAGATCGATCCCGGGCTCGGCGAACCCTATGCGTCGCTGGGACTCATTGCCCAGAATCGTTACGAATGGGGGCGCGCCGAACGACTCAAATCCCGCTCGATCGAACTCAGTCCCAACTATCCGCAATCGCACGAGTGGTTTGCCGCGCAATTGGTCGGAACCGGGCGGACCGAAGAGGGACTGCGCGAGATCGCGTTGACCGACCGCCTCGACTCGCTTTCGCCGCGAACGAAGACGCTTGTCGCTTGGACGACCTACCAGGCGCACCGATTCGAGGATGCCATCCGGCACGCACGCAAGATTCTCGAGCTCGACAAGAATTATCCGCAGGCGTTCTCACAGCTCGGGATCAATTATCTCGCGCTCGGCGACACCGAAGAAGCGCTCCGTTACATACGGATGTTCGCCGCCGCCATTCCCGGATCACCTCTGCCGCAATATCAGCTTTGCTTCGCCTTGATGGCGAACGGGCTCGAAGCGGAAGCGCGCCGGGTCTTCGAATCGATGAAGAGCTCGGACCGCTACGTCAAGCCGTACTTCCTCGCAATGGCGCACGTCGCGCTTGGCGAACTCGACGCCGCATTCGAACTTTTCCGAGTCTCGATCCGGAAAAACGAACCGTGGATGCTTTGGTTCGGGACCGAACCGATGCTCAGGCCGCTGCACCGCGACCGGCGTTTTTGGGAACTGCTGCGCGAGATGCGCAACCCGATCGCGGACCGCGAACTCACCGGCGACCCGTTCGAATCGAACGAAAAGATCTCGATCGCCGTCCTGCCGCTAAAGGTCCTCCAATCGGGCGGCACCGGCGATCCGCACGAGGAATTCCTCGGGATCGGGCTGGCCGATGCGCTGATCAACCGCTTGAGCGGAGTGCGGCGCCTGATCGTTCGGCCGACCACCTCGGTCATCCGGTTCGGCGGCCAGACAGACCCGTTCGATGCCGCCACGAAGCTTGGCGTCGATTACATCGTGGATGGGACGCTGCGCCGGGCCGGCGATCGGGTTCGCGTCTCGATCCAGTTGCTCGGTTCGGCAAGCCGGACAACCGTTTGGGCGCGTTCTTTCGATGAGGAACTGACCGATGTTCTCGCGCTCGAGGATTCGATCTCGAAGGAACTCGCCGAAGCGCTTGTGGTCAAGCTCACGGGCGACGAGCAGCGCCGACTCGGCAGCCGCAAGAGCACGAACGCCGAGGCCTACGAGGCATATCTTCGCGGGCGTTTCCACTGGCATCAGTATACGGCCGACGGCCTTGCGAGATCGATCGTCGCGTTCTACGAGGCGATCGCGCTCGACCCGAATTTCGCGGCGGCCTACACCGGCGTCGCCGATTACTACAATTTCCTGAGCATATTCGGGATCATGTCGCCCGCCGAGACATTTCCGGCAGCCAAGGAGGCGGCGCTCAAGGCGATCGAGCTCGACGACGGCCTCGCCGAGGCGTATGTGTCGCTGGCGGTGATCGCCCTCGGATACGATTGGGATTTCGTCGCCGCCGAATCGTATCTTGACCGCGCCGTCGAACTGAATCCGAACTCGTCCGAGGCGTACAACTGGTATGGCCAACTGTTCACTGTTCTCGGCCGTCACGACCGCGCGATCGATGCGATGGAGCGCGCCGAGAAGTTGAACCCTCAGTCGGCGTCGCTGCACGTCGCTCACACCATCGTCCTGCGTTGCGCGCGGCGCTACGACGAAGCGATCGCGAAACTCCGCGCGGCGGTCGCGCTCCATCCGACCAATCCGACCGCGCTCGCCGGCTTTGGCTGGTTTGTCAGGCAGCTCGAGGATCCGGCTGAAGCGGTCGAAAACTGCCGCAAGGCGGCTGAACTCAGCCAGCGGCAAAGCCTGCCGCTGTATGCACTCGCTTACACGCTCGCGAGTGTCGGCGAAAACGACGAAGCGCGCGAACTGCTGCTTGAACTTGATGGGCGGCGGCAGAAACAATACGTGCCGCCGATCTACAGCTCGCTGATCAGGCTCGAGTTGGGCGAACGCGACGAGGCGTTCCGCTGGCTCGAAAGGGCCATTGACGAAAAAGACTACTGGGCGATCTACGCCGGCGTCGAGCCGCGTTTCGATCCGCTTCGAGACGATCCGCAGTTCGCCGAACAGGTCCGCCGCATCGGCATCGACGGCGAGGACGCGATCCATCAGTCACAGGTCGCGACGATGATCCTTGAACCGCAGACGCGGGTGACCCCGGAGACTGAATTGCCGTTCGAGCCGCGCGTCGAGACTCATTGGTTTCGCGTTACCGCCTTTGGGCTGCTCGCGGTCGCGCTCGCCGCGGCCGTATTCTTCGCCTATCGGGCCTTCGCGCCCGAACCGCGCGTCATCTTGACGGGGCCCGGCCTGCCGCTTACCGATCCTTCGGTCAAAACAGTCGCCGTACTGCCGTTCAAGACCGATTCGCATACCGAGACCGAAAAGGAACTCGGACTCGGGCTCGCCGAATCGATCCACCGCAAACTCGGACGGGCACGAGGGCTATCGGTACGTGCGGCGCTTCTCAATCTTCCCGACGAGCCCTCGCCAGCGCGGATCGGAGAGATCTTCGGCGTCGCGTATGTCCTATCCGGCACGCTTCACGACAACGGCGATCTCTTTCAGGTCACTGCCGATCTGGTCGATACGAAAACAGGAAATACGATCTGGAGTCGCTCCTTTGACGAAAAGAAGACCGATTTTCCGAGTCTTCAGGTTGCGATCGCCGATGAGGTCCTCAACGCGCTGACCGTCCGGCTGACATCGAACGAAAGGCAACAGATCGACAAGACCTACACCGAAAACACCGAGGCGTATCAGCTCTATCTGGCAGGCCGATATCTGATGGCATCGCGCTCGACTGAGAATCTGCGCAAGGCGATCGTGACGTTCGAGAAGGCCCGCGATACCGATCCGAAGTTCGCACTCGCCTATGCCGGCCTCGCCGATGCCTGGTCGCTGCTGAATCTTTACCAGGTCCCGCCGCCGGTCGAGGCGTACGGCATCGCGAAGCAGAACGCGCTCAAGGCGCTCGAACTCGATGACGGCCTTGCCGAAGCGCACGCTTCTCTCGGATACATCCTGCTCTATTCCGAATACCGGCGTGAGGAAGCGATCGCTGAATTGCGTCGCGCGACCGATCTCAACCCATCGTATTCGACGGCGCACCATTGGTCGGGACTCGCGTATGCGGCGCTCGGACGGCACGAAGAAGCGATCGCGAGCATCAACAAGGCGATGGAACTCGAACCCCGTTCGGCGATCATCCATACTGCCGCGGCATTGATCTACAACTATGCGCGGCGCCCCGAAGAAGCGCTCGGGTTCGCACGGCGCTCGCTCGAACTGAACCCGGCGCTCGTCCCGGCGCATAAATCGATGCGGATCATTTACGAATCGACGGGAAACTACGATGCCGCGCTCGCGGCCTATGAAAAGGAGAGGCTATACGCCGGTGCGTCCGACGCGAACGAACCGGGCTGGTTGATGATCACGGCCCAGGTGCAGGCGATCGGCGGAAAGCGAGACGAGGCGTTGGCGAACCTGAAAAAGGCCGAGGCAGCTCCGATCGTCAGGAACAACGCGCGCGCATATGCCGACGAGATGGCGATCGCCTACGCGCTGTTGGGCGACGCCGACAACGCAGTTCGCTGGCTCGCACGCGCCCGCGAAGTCCGTTCATACAGTCTGAATTTCGCGTCGGTCGAGCCGCGGTACGAGAAGATCAGGAACGACCCGCGGTTCATCGAACTGACGAAACTGGGATCGAAATGACGTTGTGATTTTCGATTTTCGATTCTCGATTTTGGATTTTCGA
>CAZARD010000041.1:11693-33586 GCA_964487505.1 uncultured Blastocatellaceae bacterium
AGTCAGGCTCCAGTCAAAATCCAAAATCCAAAAATCTAAAATCCCATACCGCGGCTAGCCGAGGAAACCACGGCTGTTCTTCGCATCGATCCGATAGTCGGGGAAGACGTCGGCGACCTTTCGATTGCCGAGGTGTTTCTGCGCGACCTCAGCGAAGACATCGCGGAAGTCGGTCGTCACCGCCAGATCGCGGCCATCGTATAGATTTTCGGTCCGCAGGCCCTTCCAGTCGCCGTAAACCTTGCCGCCTTTGACCGGGCCGCCGATCGCGAACATCGCGTTGCCGTGGCCGTGATCGGTGCCGCGGCCGCCGTTTTCGCGAACGGTGCGCCCGAACTCCGACATTGTCAGGATCAGCACGTCGTCCATACGCTTTCCGAGATCGGCAGTCAATGCGCCGATCGACGCGCCGAAATCGCGCAGGAGGTTCGCCAACTGGCCGCGAGCCCCGCCTTGATTCGTATGCGTGTCCCATCCGCCGGCTTCGGCGAAAGCGACCTCGAGCCCGATCCCTGCCTTGATCATCTGCGCGATCTGCATCAGCGACCGGCCGAGCGGAGAATTCGGATACTGCGCGCCGTTCTCGGGTTTGAATTTGGCCGGGTCGGCCTTCTTCAGATAATTCACCGCCTCGAAGGTTTCCTTGCCGGTCTCGCCGAGGCTGTCTTTCGCGTTTTCCTGATAGATACCCTCGAATCCTCCCTGTACCGATTTTGAATAGGCTCCCGCCTTTATTGAAAAATCGGCAAGATTGGTCATCGCGATGGTTGGATAGCGCCCCATCAGCGTCCGGGGCGTCTGCTGCGCCATCGCCACCCCGCGGAACGCGCTGTCTGATTTCCCTTTCGAGGTCTGAAGGACGCGGTTCAGCCAACCGTCGCGCGTCCCCTTGTCACCCGGAGTTCCCGATTCCATATAGTCCTGCGCGTCAAAATGCGACCGCGTGTTGTTCGGCGATCCGGCGGAATGTATGACGGCGAGCTGTTTGGATCTCCAAAGCGATTCGAACGGCGAGAGCGCCGGATGAAGCCCGAAGTAACCGTCGAGGTCGATCGCGCCGTCGGTCGTGCCCGGCTTCGCGATCGCGATCGAACGCCGCGCGCCGTAGTAACCGGAATCGCCGAACGGGACGACCATATTCAATCCGTCAACGGCGCCGCGCTGGAATATCGTGATCAAAACCTTGCGTTTCCCCGTCAGATCGGCGTTTGTCTGCGCGCTGACCAACTGCTTCAATGCGTCCGGCGCGGCCGCCATAAGACCGAAACTCGCAAGCGCGATGCCGCTCGATTTCAAGAAATAACGTCTGTCCATAAATCAAATCCGAATTCTAAAATCATCGACCGATCGGCGCCGGTCATCACAAACCTTTAGACGAGCGCCGGTTCCGATTGGTCGTCTTATTTTAGGAAAGATCGGAAGTAAACGGCAACGCCGCATTGGGCCGCAGGATTCTGCGCACCCAGATTCACAACGCGGACTTCCTTCGTTATCATATTCCCGTGCGCAGCAAGCCGACGTCATCATTCTTAGCCATCGCTTCGGCGGTCCTTTTCGCGCTGCTCCTATCGGACAGCGAGGGGATCCGTTTGCTGCCGTTCGCGGGATCTTGCGCTCCGACAGAGAATCACCGCATCGGAAGCGTGCCCGAGACCGTTCGTTATCTCGAGAACATCCTCAGATTCGGCGAATCGAAACCGGTCGAACGCCGCGCTCCGATCACGAACGAGATCGCCTCATCGGCCGTCGAGCAATCCGTATCCGCCGCGCCGACCGCCATTAGCCCGTCCGCTGATCCTTCGATGCCGCGCGTTCTTCAACCGTGCGGACACGGTCGATGCCAGCCTGGACTATCGAAACGCGGACCTCCAATGATTTGACGATCTTTGTATTCAAGCGCGTCTAGGTACAAGTCAAATCGGAGGGAATATGCATATACCAGTCCTGTTTCAGGACCTGCTGATCATTTTGGCGGTTTCACTGCCGGTAGCTTATGCCTGCCTGCGCCTGAAGCTGCCGTTGCTGGTCGGCTTGATGCTGACCGGCATCGCCATCGGGCCTTACGGGCTCGGGCTGATCAAAGAACTCGAAGCGATCGAGGTCCTCGCTGAGATCGGCGTGATGCTGCTGCTGTTCACGATCGGTCTCGAATTCTCGCTCTCGCGTCTGCGCGAGATGAAAAAGCTCGTTCTCATCGGCGGCGGGCTCCAGGTTCTTCTGACGGTCGCGGCCACCTTTGGCATCGCCGTCCTTTTCGGACGCAGCGTCGGGCAATCAGTGTTCTTCGGTTTCCTGATCGCTCTGTCGAGCACGGCGATCGTCCTCAAAAGCTACATCGAGCGGAACGAGGTCGATTCGCCTCACGGCCGGGCGGGGGTTGGGATTCTGCTCTTTCAGGACATCAGTGTCGTCCTGATGATGCTCGCTATTCCGGTGCTCGGGGGAAAGGAACCCCTTACGGTCGGAACGCTTGCGCTCAAGCTCGGAGGATCGCTGGCGGCGCTCGTCGCCATCGTCGCGCTTTCGGCATTACTGATCCCGAAGATTCTGCGGCTCGCGGGAAAGTTGCGAAGCCCGGAGGTATTCCTGCTCACGGTTGTGCTGCTGTTCCTCGCGATCTCGTTCGCCACGTCGCAGTTCGGCCTGTCGCTTGCGCTGGGCGCGTTCATTGCGGGCGTAGTGCTTTCCGAATCCGATTACAGCCATCAGGTCGCGGCCGATATCCTGCCGTTCCGAGACGTTTTCAACAGTATCTTTTTCGTCTCGATCGGTCTGCTGCTCTCGATCGGCGCGCTTTACCAGAATCTGTGGAACGTTCTCGGACTTGTCGCGGTTTTGATGATCGGCAAACTGCTGATCGTATGGGCCGTGGTGCTTCTGCTTGGCTTTCCGCATCGCATCGCGCTGATGTCGGCGCTCGGGCTGGCGCAGATCGGAGAGTTCTCGTTCATTCTCGCGAAGGCGGGAAAGCCGTTCGATCTTCTGCCCGAGTCTGATTACCAAACATTTCTTGCCGCGGCGATAATCTCGATGATCGCGACGCCGTTTCTGATCGCCGCCGCGCCGCGGCTTGGCTACTTGTCACAGTCGTGGCTCACGGACAAAAGCGATTTTCCAGAGGAATCCGGCGCGGACATTCACGTCACGTCGAGCGGGGGACTGACGAACCACGTGATCATCGTCGGTTATGGGCTGAACGGCCGGAATCTGGCGCGCGTTCTGCGATCTGTCGGAATCTCGTACACGATACTCGACGTGAACGCTGAGACGGTCCGCCGCGCCAAATCGAAGGGAGAGAAGATCAACTTTGGCGATTCGACGCGCCGCGAGGTCTTGTCACACGCGCACACGGCGGACGCGCACGCGCTGGTCGTCGCGATTTCCGATCCGCAGGCCGCGCGGCGGACGGTGAAACAGGCACGCGCGCTCAACCCGGGTCTGCACATCGTCGTCCGTACGCGCTACACGTCCGAGATTCGCGATCTGCTCGATCTCGGTGCCAACGAGGTGATTCCGGAGGAGTTCGAAACGAGCATCGAGATCTTCGCGCGCGTCCTTCAATGCTACGGCGTCGATCGACCGACGATCGAGAACCAGATCGGCCGGATCCGGCGGCAGGGCTACGAGATGCTCCGTTCGCAGTCGATGCCGCAAACGGCCGTCACCGACCTCGAATCCGTACTATCGGCCGCCGGAACTGAAACCATCAGGCTTTCAGAAGCGTCCCCCGTCATCGGAACGAGACTGATCGATGTCGATCTCAGGCGGCGCACCGGCGCGACGTTGATCGCCGCCATACGCGACGGCGTGACGATCATCAGCCCGACTCGCGATCACGAATTCCGTTCGGGCGACATCCTTATCCTTTTTGGGAAAGGAGAGAATCTCGAATCGGCTGTGAGATTGCTGCAGGGCCCGAACGACGGGTTCAATCCGTAAGCTCGGTCACTTCATCCATTTGGTCCGGGTGTAGGCGATCCGGAAGCCGTTTTTTTCGGCGTTGCGCTGCGATTGGCTTCCGGGAAGCGCGCCCATCGTCGCGATCCGGCATCCGCGTTCGGCCGCGAATCTCAAACGCGCCGCTAGCAGCGCCGACTGCGCGCCGCGCTGCCGGGATTCCGGAACCGTGCTCGCGCCGGCGAGGATCGCGACATCGTCAAAAATAAACAGCATCGCCGCCGCGACCGGTTCGCCGCCGATCTCGGCGAGGTACGGGAAGCCACCCGCGCAGGTCGCGCTGACCTTTCCGAATCCGCGCATGAAATCCTCGAGTCCTTCGGCCTCGGTCGCCCAGCCGCGAGCCGAGGTTCTGGCCCACAGGTCCGCTTCCGAGCGATCCGCGATGCGCGTCGTAAGGCCGTTAGAATCATTCTTCGGAAGCGCCGCGCCAGCCAAATCGCGGTAAAGAATGCTCGTGAGTTCGATCGGTCGATAACCGCGATCGTGCAGCGCGGCGAACAGACCGGCTCCGGCGAGCGGTGAAACTTCGTGATGCGTCGGCGCGCCGCGCTCCGCAAAGAACTGCTCGAGCGTTTCGAACGCTTCATCGTCGGGGTCCGAGAACAAGCCGAGCCCGAAAGTCTGCGTGATCGGCGACTCGACACCGTCGAACATCGCGTAGGCTCCGCCAACATCGATCCAGCAGGCGCCCGAATCCGGTTGCTGTGCGGCCCGCGCCTCGACGAAAGAACGGTTCGCCATCGCTTCGGTTCGTTCTAGATCCTTCGCGGTTTCGAGGTCGGAAAAAAGCATAACGTGCAGATTACCTCGCACGTTCAACGAATACAACCGGTCAACGAAATCACGGACGGTTTGCCGTCAACGCGCAAATCGCCGGAGCGCCGACGATCATCGGTCCGCCGACCTTTTGGAAGCCGCGCCAATGTACCGTTTTCCATGGCTGTCGGCCGTAAGTGGAGGCATCGAAGGAGTTGTGAAAAAGGCCAAACGCGGTTCGAAGCGTGTTCGCCCGAAGTCCCGCGACCAATTCGAGTCGGCCACCCGGACCAGCCACGGCAGAATAATCTTGCGCTGCGCCGCCGGCAAGCAATGCGGTACCGAAGAAGTTGCGGTTAAGATCGCCCCATCCGGACCAACCCGGTTGAATCGTCCGACCGAATACATCGCCACGCGGCGAATCGGGGCCTGTAAAGTGGTTGTAATAGAGCAGATTGTCCGTGCCGCGGGCGATAAGACCGAGTTGTTTCGGGTCTGACTTCACGAGCGCCGGCGTGGAGGTTAGATTGCCGCCAATCGATATCTCCGGCCCGAAGCTTGTTCCTGAGTCTCCGACGCCCGGGCGAATATTCTCGACACCGAGGTGAAACGTGCGCTGGTATGGTGTGCCGCTCGCGCCAACGTAAACCATCTCGATGGCGCGGTTGTCGGTTGCGACTATCGCCGGCGCGAATTTCACAGGCTCCGAACCCGAAAGCTGAGTGCTTTGGGACCAAAGATTCGTGACCATATCGTAAACGATGGCGTAGATTCGGTTGTCATCGCCGACCGCGGCCAGGAACAAGCGCTGATTCGACGATACGATCGCCGGGTTGCGATATCGACGGTTACCCGGGAGTGGCACCGTCGCAGGCAGCGACCAACCGGTTGCGTTCCTGCGGACGTGCGACAGGCTCCCGTTCGCCCGTGCGACGACAATATCCACCGTGTTCACCCCGGAGCCCACAATCGCAGGCTTTCCGGTGAACCGCAATCTTGCCGAAGTCGTCCGCAATCCGCCGTGTTCGATGAATCCGTCGCTGCTCCAGCTTCCGTCAAAACGGGCAAGATAAACCGAGCCCCCGTTTGTGACGGCCGCCATTTCAATTTCGCGTTCCGAAATCGCGGCGACGGCTGGATCCGATGAGAATGCCAGAACTTCTTTTCTTCGGCCTACCCTTCTCTCGGCGTCGATCCGATCGAAGTTCGACCAGATCGCCTTTCTTCGAAACGCAGAATAGAGTCGCCCGTCGGTTCCGCGGACCACCGTATGGACATCCACATCACGCCGGTCGGGGAGTTCTGCATAAACACATCGAAAGGAATCGTCTATCCGGCAATTCCGCAATGCGAAATAGTCGTATTTCTGAAGCATGTTCTCTTCAAGGCGACCCGACAAAATCGTCTTTACGAACCGACCGACGCGGTCCTTGACGAGCTGTTGCGAAGGGGCGCCACGGTCGGAGACGACAACTTGACCCGGATTCGGCGCTATTCGAAGATAAAGGTTCGAAGCGGTTTGTCGTTCGTCGAAGGACATTTCGCCGTCAAGGGCCATCTCACCCATCGACACCGAGAAGTCGTAGCGCCCATTGATCCCGCCCGAAAGGAAGTTCGTGAAAAGATCCAACGCGTCGATCCGAATACGAGTGTCAACGCTCATCGCGATCGGCACCGTGAATCGGATCTTGCCTCCGGAAAAAGCGAATCGCGGATTATCTCTCACAATGATCCGGATCGACTCCACACGCTCAAGCCGGGCCGAAGCATTGCCATTTTGATAGAGCGCAATCTGCGTCGACAACCAATTGTTGAGTTGTGTTTCAATTTCCGAACTCAGTCGCTCAACGTTGAGGGCGTAAGACGGATAGCCTTCAAGAATCGCGAGTGTCGGCATACCGTTCCGAAGAAACGAAGCAAGATTCGAATTTCGAATTCTCGGCGGCGATACAGAGTTGTCGAACTGAATCGTCAACAATTTGCCCCGCAGCTCGCCGAATGCGACGTTGGCGGAATTGGCGCTTGCCAGCTGTCCACGGAGCGCATAGAACTCCTTCTCGCTCAGATAGAAATCGTCGTCACACGAAGCGGCAAGAACGGATACGATGACAAACAGCGCGATACGCAACTTGAAACGATTGATCGTCATATCAACCTCTCGATCACTCAATTGTGAACTCGATTACAGGGAATTCTCCGGGACGGAACTCCGGAACGTTCGGCGCGCCGCCGAGAACGGAGTATTCAACGAACCAGGTCAATTGGTCGCGGACTGCAGTTGGTTCATAAACGGGGTTCAAATCCCACCGTTGCCGGCTCGAGGCCGCCGGATCTGCGAAACACCTCGCGAAAACCAGTCCCCCGTCGGCGCTTTGAGGATCTGAATAGCAACGCTTGCTAATCGGTGCGTGCGTGCCTTGGGTAAAGAGTTGAGTCCAATAGATCAGCGATGGACGGAGCCTTCTGACCGTCTCCGCGTCGTCGCGGACCATGAAATCACCGGTTTCACTGTCTCCGGTTCCGAGCAGCATCCGGGCCTTCGTAGCCGCCAGGCCCCCGCTGAAATTAACGGTCAGCTTTCCCTGTTCGGATGGAACCGCGGCCTGAAATCTGAGTTGATCCGGATAATCCGGATCAACGTATCGTTTCATCGGAAGCAAAAAGCTCCGCGGTCCCGAGACGATCCGGGTCTTTAAGGTCAGCGTCGTCGGCACGTCGTCCTTGATCTTCACAAAGCGCTCCGTCGTAAACTCAAACGTTGAACCGTCTTCGGCCTGAACCGCGGGCTTTCGGTCCTGACGAATACAACCGGTTCCTGAACCGACGGTTGCAACGACAACGCCATCTCGTTTCACAGTACCGAGTTCGGAAATCGGATAAACGGAGTTATTATTCGGAGCGCAGGTGTTCGCGCAGGATTTGCATTCGAAGCAAGGTTCGCTGAGGAAACTCGTACAGGTTGTATCGGTGTCCGGCTTGTGCCCGCGCAAGGTGAACTCATCCCAGCCGAAGTTGATCGCGAGGTTGTCACGCGAACTCAGCCAGAACTCGTGCGAGTCCGCCAGGCCTTGATCAACCCTGACCTTTGATTCGATTCGCTTGTTAGTATATTCGACCTCCTCAAGGTCTGGCTTTACCGCAACAACGCACCCTGAGCAGGCGATCAGCGCGATCGTCACAGAAACTGAGAAAATGCATCTGGGCAATCTGTGTTGCCTTCGGCGTAAATTGGATGCCATGCAACCTCCATAAATTCCCGTGCAAACCCTCCGATCGTGAAACAGCGGAACTGCGGGGGCACATAAACCAGAACAACACCCAAAAAATACATCAGAATCCGAAAATGTCAATGAAATAATTTGGCATCAGCGCGCTGTTGACAGCTGTTCGCGCAGCCACGCTTTCGCCATCGTCCAGTCGAGCCGCACGGTCGCGTTGGACAATCCCAAGATTCCGGCCACTTCGTCAATGGAAAGTCCGACAAAATATCGCAATTCGACGACCTTCGCCTGACGTTCATCGAGCCTGGCCAGCCTCGAAAGCGCCTCATCCAGATCGATCATATCAACCGAGCGCTCCGGTGATCGGATCTGCAGCACGTCGTCAATCGGCAGGTTCTCATTTGCTCCGCCGCGTTTGTCGCGCTTCTTCTCGCGGGCGTGATCGACCAGTATCCGGCGCATCGCGGTCGATGCAATCGCATAGAAATGATGGCGGTTCTGCCAATCCATCCGGTTCAGCCCGACCAGTTTCAGGTAAGCCTCGTTGATCAGCGCGGTCGTTTGAAGCGTGTGGCCCGCCCGTTCATTTCGTAAGTACCGCGACGCCTTGGACCGCAACTCGGCGTAAACAAGCGGCATAAGATCGTCCAGCGCCTCTTTTCGACCGTCTCCCCAATCTTTTAGAAGTTGAGTGATCTGCTCAGACACGCCCCGAATGATAACACACACGCTCAAATTAGCGACTTTCGAGATGACTGACGCTTTAGTTATTGAAACCTGTAAAGGAGATTAATTATGAACAATCTAATCAATCTTATTTTTGTAATCGTTATGCTCTCGGTTGCGGTTCGGGCCTCGACCGTGACGGAAGTCTTTGTGCCCGGAACAAATGGCGGCCCGAACGGCTATTACACATTGCCGCGGATTGAACTTCAACCGGGCGACGTCGTGACGGTCGAGGGTCTTTCCGGTTCGATCGACTTCAGCGCCGGAAATCACCTGATCGCTGAATCAGACGGCAGCGGTCATTACTGGTACATCGCTCCAACACCGGATGGTTTCGGGCGCCAGTATTGGGACAATCCGCACAATTATCTCCTCATTTATCCGGGTGAATATGTCGAAGGGATTTCGGATCCGATCACAACCGTCGGGCACGCGGGGCTGTTTCTTCCCGCGCAACCGGGAACGACTGCGCAACCGGTCGGAACCGGTTCGAAGACCTTTACGTTCACCGGATCGTCGCCGCAGTTCTTGCGACTCGGAATCAATGACGGTGTATGGCAGAACAACGATGGGCAATTTCGCGCACGCGTCACGGTCACGCGGCGTTCGGTCGAGTTCTCGACCGCCGTTTCGGCCATCGATGAAAATGCCGGAAACGCGACGATAAGCGTGATCCGAAGCGATGCGGCGACGGCCACGAGCGTCAATTACGCGACCTCGAACGGAACGGCAACGGCCGGTCAGGATTACACCGCCACGAGCGGAACCTTGACCTTCGGCATCGGTGAGAACTCCAAAACCGTGAACGTTCCGATCACGAATGACACCGCGGTCGAATCGAATGAAACCTTCAGCCTCGCGCTTTCGTCACCGACCGGCGGGTTCGGCATCGGCACTGTCGGGACGATGGTCCTGACGATCAATGACAACGACACGCAGAACAACAATTCGGCGTTTGTGACGCAAAACGTTCCGGCGCGAATGTACGCGGGTGAAGCGTACGAAGTGATGGTCGCCTTCAAGAATACGGGGACGACGACGTGGACGGCGGGATCGTACGGCATTTCGTCGCAGAATCCGCTCGACAATGTGACGTGGGGAATCAATCGCGCATTCCTTCCGACCAACACGGCGCCCGGCGCAACGGCGTTCGTGACGTTCAACGTGACGGCGCCTGCCAATCCCGGTATTCACAATTTTCAGTGGAAGACCTGGCAGCAGGGCGTCGCGCATTTCGGCGCTTTCTCGCCGAACGTCCCCGTTGAGGTCGTCGCCAAACCGACGGCGACGGTATCTGACGCGGTCGTCATCGAAGGCGATTCGGGCCAAAAGGAAATGCTTTTCGTCGTGACGCTTTCCGAACCGATGATCGATCAGGGGTTTGTCGACGTCAACACCGCGAACGGAACGGCCATTGCGGGCACCGATTACTCAGCTTACAGTCCGCGCTTGATCTTCGGCGAGGACCAGACGAGTTTCACGGTCCGTGTCAATATTCTTGGCGATACCGCGGTCGAGACGAACGAGACGCTGTACTTGAATCTCTCGAACGGATTTCATATCACGGTTGGCGATCCCCAGGCACGCGGTGTGATCTTTGACAACGAACCGGCCGCGATCGCCGATGCCGATCGCGACGCGAAGAGCGATTTCTGGCTGTTCCGTCCATCCGACGGCAATTGGTACGGTTTGTCGAGCAGAAATTCGTTCTCGTCGTTCTCGGTCCACTTCGGACAGAACGGCGATGTCCCGGTCGGCGGCGATTACGATGGTGACGGCTATTCGGATTACGCCGTCTGGCGGCCATCGACCGGCGTTTGGTACGTCTATCGAACGTCTGACGGCCAATTCACGGCTTATCAGTTCGGGCTCCCGACCGATGTTCCAGTACAAGGGGATTTCGACGGCGACCGGAAGACGGATTATGCCGTTTTCAGACCTTCAACCGGAACCTGGTATTTCCGCTACAGTGGATCGGGGGGAATACTCACCGAGCAATTCGGCACAAACGGAGACATTCCGGTAAAAGCCGATTTCGACGGTGATCGCCGAACCGACCTCGCCTTGTTCCGCCCTTCGAACGGGACCTGGTACGTCCGGAAGAGCCGCGATGCACAATATCTGATCGTCCAGTTCGGCGCGAACGGCGACAAGCCCGTTCCGGCCGACTATGACGGAGACCGAATCGACGATCCGGCGGTCTGGCGCCCGACGACCGGCGTTTGGTACCACCTCAAGAGCAGCCTCAACCATAACTCGTTCGGCGCTTTCCAGTTCGGACTGGCCACCGATGTTCCCGCTCCCGGCGATTTCGACGGGGACGGGAGATGCGATCCGGCGGTCTTTCGGCCGGCAAGCGGCGTCTGGTACATCTGGCAAAGCTCGTCATCCACGCTATCGGCGCGGAATTTCGGACTTGCCGGGGACATCCCGATTGAGAACCGCTGGGTGCAATAGAAAAAAAACTGGTGACGAACCGAATTTTTTTAGCGTTTTCGAAAAGATTCGTCGCCATAGTCAATCGAGGAACGACAGTTCCAAAACAAACAAAAGGAGAAAAAAAATGAAAAATACACTATTCGCAATCATCATCGGGGCTTTTCTTTTCTGCGGCAGCGCGTTCGCGCAAACCGGATCCAAAACCGACCAGGCGGCGATCGGAGCCGTACTCGAGCAGTTCGGAGCGGCCTTCGAAAGTGGCGATATGAAGACCTTCGGCAATCTGCTGACCGTCAACGCCGTCCACATCGATCCTTTCGGGAAGGTCGTCGCCGGCCGCGCCGAGGTTCAAAAGCATATGCAGTGGGTTCGCGAGAATCTGTACGGCGGCAAGAAATTGACCATCGTCGTCAGCGACGTTTCGATCGACTTTATTTCGTCCGACGCGGCGCTGGTCACGATGCGCTACGAATGCGCGGGCGACGGGGTCGGTATCCGCGAACGAGTCACGTTCACCCTGGCGCGCGTCGGGAGCGAATGGAAAGTCGCGCATTTCCAACCGGTGATGATCAGCGAACCGAGTCAGAGGTAGGGACTTTCGATTTGGGATTTGGAATCTGGGAATTTGGGAATTTGGGATTTTGCGATCGAGAGAGATTCCCGGAATGTGAATTCGCAAATGACATTGACCCAGACGGCGCGACTTGGTTTGCCGGTCGCGCCGGGATCTGACCGAGGGCGGGCGACAGCAAAGCGTTCAGTCGTTCAACGGCTGGGCAGGAGCCCAGCCCTGAACGATTGCCGATAGATCCAAGTACGGCTTTTGACACAGCCTCTACGCTCCCGCTCGCGGTTCCGACACGGGAAAGGACGACCGGGTTTGCCGGTCGCTACCGCTCCCGGTTCCGACAGGCTTGGTCACGGTTCCGACAGGCTTGGTCACGGTTCCTACAGGCTTGGTCACGGTTTTGGGGCTACCGCTTAAGATCAGACGTTGCATGCCGTGAGATAATGCATATCATTCAGCTAACGCGATGGACGAAAAGACACGTATCGATCGGGATCTTGAAAGCGACCGCTGGCGACGCATCAAGGAGATCTTCGCGCAAGCGATCGACCTCGGCGGTGCCGAACGATCGGCTTTTCTCGCTTTAGCCTGCGCGGACGACGACGAACTCGCGACCGAGGTCCTGAGATTGATCGATTCGAGCGAACGCGACGACGATTTTCTCGAGCGACCGGCGATCGCCGACGCGCCGAGCGTCCTTGACGAAAAGGCGACGCGTATCGACACCGGCGCCGGTCGCTCCACGACCAACAGCGACGGATTCGTGGCCGGGACCGTGCTCGCAAGCCGATACCGGATCCTGGGCCTTCTCGGGCGCGGCGGGATGGGCGAGGTCTACAAAGCCGACGACATTAAACTTTCTCAGACCGTGGCGTTGAAGTTTCTGCCCGACCGGCTCGAACGCGACGCCGCCGCGCTCGAACGTTTTCACGCCGAGGTGCGCACCGCGAGACAGGTTTCGCACCCGAACGTCTGCCGGGTGTTCGACATCGGCGAGATCGACGGCCGCCATTTTCTTTCAATGGAATTCATCGACGGCGACGATCTTTCGTCGTTGTTGCGGCGCGTCGGCCGTCTTTCATCGGAACGCGCTGTTGAGATCGCGCGCGAACTCTGCGTCGGTCTCGCGGCGATTCACAACGCCGGCATCCTTCATCGCGACTTCAAGCCGGCAAACGTCATCATCGACGGCAAGGGAAAGGCGCGGATCACCGATTTCGGGATTGCCGGGATCGAAGCCGAGATCGCGAACGATCGCCTGCGAGTCGGCACGCCGGCTTACATGTCGCCCGAACAGATCGCCGGGAAGGACGTGTCTGTTCGCAGCGACATTTACGCCCTTGGATTGGTGTTGTACGAGATATTCACAGGAAAACAGGCGTTTATCGCTGATTCGATTCATGAATTGATCCGCAAGCATCAGACCGAAACGCCGACCAACCCGTCGCAGCACGTCAAAGGGATCGATCCGTTGGTCGAGAGCGTCATCGGACAGTGCCTTGAGAAAGATCCGAAGAACCGCCCCTCGACCGCGCTCCACGTCGCAATGGCTTTGCCGGGCGGCAACCCGATGCAGATCGCGCTCGATGCCGGTGAAATTCCGTCGCCGGAAATGGTTGCGGCGTCTCCAAAGCGGGGTGCGTTGTCGCCGGCCATCGGCGCGGTTCTGCTTGCCGGCGGCCTCATGTTGCTTGTTTTTGCCGCAGTCGCGGCAATGCGCTCGGGCGCGCAAAACGTCATTCCGTTTTCAAAACCGCCGCAGGTGCTTTCCGAAAAGGTAAACGAGGTCACCAGCCAGTTCGGCTATTCCGACGATCCCGCGGAACGGTTTGCACGATTTCGGCTTGAGCAATCATATTCGGAACACATTCGCGAAACGGCATCAAAAAGCGATTGGGAAAAGACCTCGACGGGGCAACCCATGGTCTTTTCTTACAACGAAGAACAGAGTCCGCAGTACTTCGATATCTTTATGGCCGGAAACGGGATGTGGACAACCGGACCGCTCGCCGCCAGCGGTATGCGTTCGATCAAGCTTGATACCCGCGGACGATTGGTTCGATTTACCTCTGTCCCGCCAGTAGTTGTGCCGGAGTCGGTTGAAACGCCCGTCGATTTTTCCTCCGCGTTTAAGCTCGCGGAACTCGATATTGCTAAGTTCAGAGAGGTCGAACCCAAGTGGACACCGCCCGGCGCGAGCGATCACCGGAAAGCGTGGGAAGGTGTCTTGCCGGATCATCCCGAGATCGAGATTCGGGTGGAGGCTGCAGACTTTCAGGGAAAGATCGTCTATTTTGAATTGATCTATCCGTGGACGGAAACGGGTGCGCCTCAAACGGACTCGTACACTTCCCGTTATTGGATCGCAATTTCATTCTTTGTTCTTTTGGTGATCGGGACGATCGGTGCCGCGGCCTTCCTGGTCTGGAAGAACGTCAGAACGGGAAGCGGGGATCGGTCCGGAGCGTTCAAGACCAGTTTGGTGGTTTTCTGCGCCATTTTCCTTGGCTGGTTCTTCTCCATGAACCACGTTCCGGCCTTGCTTCCGGAACTTGGTCGACTCGCGCATTCGATCCGGATCGCGCTCTTCGCGGCTGGGACAACGTGGCTTTTGTATCTCGCGCTCGAACCTATCGTTCGACGGAACCTGCCCGAACTGATTATTTCATGGAACCGTCTGATGGCCGGAAACTGGCGCGATCCTTTAGTTGGGCGCGACGTGCTGGTCGGCACAGTTCTTGGGGTGGCCGAACTTGCATTGATTTACGGAGGCATCATGGCCGCCGCCGCAAGCGGCCGCGACTTTGAGCTGATCGCCGAAGATGCCGCGTTGATCTCGCTCTTCAGCAGTTTCTCGATGATCTTCACCGGTTTCGGTTCGGGCATCGCGGCCGGTTTTCTCACCGTCTGCATTTTCGTTCTCGGATATCAGGCGCTCAAGCGACGACATCTTTCGGAATTCGTTTTCTTTTTGTTGGTAAGTTCCGTCAATGTCGCGCTCTTCGGACGGTCGATCGCGGCGATCCCGTTTATCTTGATCAGTATTTTCCTGAGGTGCGCGGTCGCAGTTCGATTCGGCTTGCTGGCGACGATCGTCTCTGGGACCGTTTTCTTTTGGCTGCACAATTCGCTGTTGACGACGAATGTCGGCGCTTGGTTTGCCGGTGACATGATTTTGAAATCAGGCCTCTTCGCGATTCTGCTGATCTTTGGTTACACGACATCGGTTGCGAAAACCAACTCAATCATCTCAGCCTCTTCATAACCGCTCGAGCCGGAATTTCCAGAGCATCCGCTGCTGCGGTTCGTCATAGACGAATTCGGCCGACGCCACCCGCCATTGTCCCAGATATCGCCAGCGGTTGACGCCGAGTTTGCAGAACAGGGGCACGCTGTGGCCGGAGTCGATGGCGGCGAGCATCGCCCGGTTCCATCGGTCAGGCTTCTGATCGCCGCGCCGCCCGGCGCCGGTGTATGAGATCGCGTCGGTCCCGTCTCGGTATCGGTCCTGGTACGGCGGGTTTATCTTTCCGAAATCCGTCAAAAGAGAGACGAGATGTCCGTCGACGTGATAGATCCCGTTGCGCGTCCCGTGGATCGCGGACACCTCTTTCCAAGTCAAGATCCCATTCGCCTCGGATCTCCGACCGTCTGTTTGTTCATTTCGACCGCTTATACTTGACACAATTTGGCTTGATGCTACAATCGCATCGCTCCCCCATTCTATTGGGTAGAACATACCAGATCATAAGGGTTACAACTTGAATTCATAAAGTCCTGACGCTGCCTCAGGACGATCTCGAACTGTAATTTCGGCTTGATTCAATATCGGCAAAACAACATCGCAAGGAGAGAAAAATAGCGTGAAAAAACTGTTAGGGTTAGTGGCTTTGGCCGTTTTGGCCGGTTCGGCCTTGTTAATGATCGCCGGTCGTGTCGGGGCGTCGCGCCCGATCTTCGGTCAGGGCGGGGACGATCTCGAAACGGCGAAGCAGATCAGTCTCGGAATTCTCCGTGAACGAGCCGCGCAACGCGCGATCGGAAATGTAGACGAATACCAGATCCAGAAAGTAGAGATCGACGATCTGAGCATGGCGCATACTCGCGTCCGCCAGACCGTCGCCGGCATTCCCGTTTGGGAAGGCGAGGCGATCGTCCACCTCAAGTCCGACGGCGCGCTTTCGACCGTGACTGACGAGCTTAAAGAGTCGATCTTCGTCGACACGAACCCGACTATTGGCGAGAAACAGGCCGTGACCATCGCACTCGATTCGTATCGTGGGCGGGCGAAACTGAGCGAATCGCCGACGTCCGATCTCTGGGTCTATCGCGGCGAGGCCCGCGACCACCTCGTCTATCGTGTAACGACGCCCCGCATTGACGGCTCCGAAGGAACGGCGGTCCCGGTCACCTTCGTCGACGCCCATACCGGCGAGGTCGTGATGGAATACAACAACCTGCAGACGGGTTCGGGAAGTTCGCTTTATAGCGGCACGGTTACGATCAGCACGACGTCGTCGGCCGGCACCTACTATATGGAAGACACGACCCGCCGCCAGGGCACGTTCAATATGAACAGCACGGGAAACGAAACGACCGGAACCGGCGGCACCCAATCACGCTATACCGATACCGATGACGTCTGGAACACCACGATCCAGCGCGCCGGCGTCGACGCTCATTATGGGGCGGCGAAAACGTTCGACTACTACCAGACCGTTCACGGCCGCAACGGCATCGACGGAAACTACGGACCGGGCACGACGACTTCGGCCGTGGGAGCGATCCCGCTCGTCGTCTCGCGCGTCCATTTCGGAAGCAGCGGCCGGTACAACAACGCGTTCTGGTACAACAATCAAATGTCGTACGGCGACGGTGACGGAACCACCTTCTCGCCGCTGACGACGATCGACGTCTGCGGGCACGAAATGTCGCACGGGGTCACCGAACGCACTGCGAATCTTACATATTCCAACGAATCGGGCGCTCTTAACGAAGCGACCTCCGACATTTTTGGCGCTATGGTCGAAGCGTACTCCGACGGCGCGGTTTCGGCCGATACCTGGAAGATCGGAGAGGACTGCTATACGCCGGGAACAGCCGGAGACGCGTTGCGCTCGATGAGCAACCCCAACTCGCTCGGCGATCCTGATCATTACAGTCTGCGGTATACCGGAACGGCCGACAACGGCGGCGTGCATACGAATTCCAGCATCGCCAACCACGCCTTCTATCTAATGGCGGCGGGCGGCACGAACCGCGTCAGCGGCGTCACCGTTACGGCGATCGGCGCTAACGCGATGGAGCGTATCTGGTATCGCGCGTTGACGACGTACTTCACGTCCGGCACGACTTTTTCGGCCGCACGGACAGCGACCCTGAACGCCGCGACCGATCTCTACGGTTCGACGAGCGCGCAATACAATTCGGTTGCAACCGGTTGGTGCGCGGTCGGCGTCGGCGCGTGTCCGGGAGGCGGAACACCGACCCCGACCCCGACGCCGGGAGCGAATCTGCTCACGAACGGCGGATTCGAAACCAGCATCGCTCCGTGGGTGATGTCCGGAACCGGCGCGCTCTACACCGCGAACGGGGCTTCGCCGCACGGCGGCACCGGGTACATCTACTTCGGCAATGCCAACAGCCGGAGCGGACAAACCTATCAACAGGTTGCGATCCCGTCTACCGCAACCGGAACCTTGACGTTTTGGCTCAACGTGACGTCGGCCGAAACGACGACGACGACGCAATACGACAAGCTGTTCGTCGAGGTGCGGAACACGTCGGGCACGCTGCTCGCGACGCTTGCGACGTACAGCAATCTGAACAAAACGGCGAGTTCGACATCGTACACGCAACGATCGCTGAATCTCTCGGCGTACAAGGGACAGACCGTCAGGATCCAGTTCCGGTCGACGACCGACAGTTCGTTGGTCACAACATTCAGGGTCGACGACGCGTCGCTGCAATAGCGGTTCTTTGCAGGACCCCGCATGAAGTAAGGGGGCACGCTCGCGGCAGCGAGCGATCGTTTGAGATCGGTCTGGCCGACCTACTGGGATCACGTTGATTCGGAGTCACAGAGCGATCGCTCCCGCGATCGGGCCCCCTTACTTCGTGCGGGGTTCTGCATTTCGATCAGGCCCCCTTACTTCGTGCGGGGTTCTGCATTAGGGTTCAGCGTCCGGGGACGGCGACGTCGCTCGACAAGCCGAACTGGTACGCGAGGTAGCCGCCGCTCGAACTGTTGAGGCGATGCCAGACGCCGGTCGACGGCCGCCAGACGGCGATGTCGGTCCTGCCGTCACCATCGTAGTCGCCTGGAACCGGCACGTCGGCGACGAGACCGAATCCAATCGCGATGTATCCGCCGTCCGAACTCCGAAGCGCGAACCAGGTGCCGGTCGATGCGCGGAACACCGCCGGATCGGCTTTGCCGTCGCCGTCGAAATCCCCGCCGACCGGAGTATCGCCGGTCTGTCCGAACTGAACCGCAAACGATGAGCCGTTCGAACTGTTGATCCGGTACCAAACGCCGTTCGACGGCCTGAAAACACTTAGATCGGCCTTGCCGTCGCCGTCAAAATCTCCTGGCATAGGAAGGTCGCCGTTGATTCCGAACTGGTACGGCGAATATGAACCGTCGCCGCTCAGCAGACGATGCCAAACACCCGTCGACGGCCTGAACACCGCGACATCCGTCTTTCCGTCGCCGTCAAAGTCGCCTGCCGCGGGCGCGTCGGTCGCGAGCCCGAAACTGACCGCGTCGAAAGTGTTGTTGGAACTCTTCATCCGCCACCAGACGCCCGCCCGGAACACGGCCGGATCGGCCTTGCCGTCGCCGTCGAAATCTCCGCCGACCGGACGGTCGCCGTTCTGGCCGAACTGAAAGATGCTGAAACCGCCGCTCGCGCTATTGGCGATGAACCACGTCCCGTTCGAAGGCCGGAAGATCGCCGTGTCGGTCTTCGAATCGCCGTCGTAGTCGAACGGCGTCGCCGCGGTCGGAGCGGGCGTCAGGCACGTTCCGTTGGCGGCGACATATCCCGCGACCTCGGATCGCGAGCTCGAACAAAACGTGAACTGCGTGTTCCCGTCGATCGGCGCGCGCATCAGCGCGTTCTCGCAACCCGCCACCGTCTGGTTATGGTTCGCGCCGACGTTGTGCGCGATCTCGTGCGCCGTCATAAAGAAGTTCGCCGATTCCCAGTTCCAATCGAGGAACATCCGTCCTGAAAGTCCGTATGCATAGTTCGGGCCGCTCTGACAGACCTCGCCGATGAACGCATACCCGCGGGCGCGGACATTGGGTTTGTAGGTGAACAAATGCGACGTGTCGCGCGGGAACGCGGATGTCGGATAGCGCGTCTCCCAGTCGTTTCGGAAGGAATTGAGCAACGCGACCTCGTTCGATCCGTCGAGCGCGTCGGGCGTCGAATAGGTGTGCTGCAGCACGACGCTGAGTGTCAGTCCGAGTTCGGTCTCGTAGAGGCCCTCGACCATATTCAGAATGCTCAGGATCTTCGCGTTCGCCCCTGCTGCGTCGGTCGCGGATTGGACGAAATCGTAATCGGCTTCGGTGCCGATCTCGACCACCCGGAGCGGCGTTACGACCGACGACGATCCCACCATCTGCTTGCCGCGCTCGATCTTCTCGATCAGCTCGCTGCCGCAACTGAAGGAATCGTCGAGCAGGACATCGCCGCGCCGGTACACGACGAACTCGTCGGAGGCGGCGGACTTCGAATAATTCGTGGCCGGCTCGATGAAATATGTCTCTCCGCCGGTTACAAAATAGCCTTCGATCTTCGAATCATCGATCGTCAGGCGCAGGCTCGACCCGGGATCGCCCGCGATCGATCCGCGATAGGTCGTGATCGCGGTCTGCGGAAGAATCCGCGTTCCGGCGATCCACGTGTCTTCGGCGACGTACCGCGCCGCGCGGAGCTCGCGCGGCGTCAGGCGGAGTTCGATCTCGCGTCCGCCGAACGAAAGACCAAAGGTTTGCGTCGTGCCGGCCGAGCGCGCGACGGAACGCGAATCGAGGCGTGCTAAACTGAAATCCTTGAAGGCTCGCGCGAGGTCCGAGCGGACCGCCGCAGATTGGCCGCTGACGGACAGAAATGAGGCGGAGATTACAAACAGAATGGACAACCAGATCTTCTTCATATTTTCCTCAGGCTTGGGAAGCTTGGTTCTAACGGCGCGGACTTCCGGGAGAAGTGCTACCGACAATGTTAGTAAATGTTCAACAGTGTTGGTATTCCACCGTTTCGCCTGGGATACAGAGCGAATTCTTGCATAAAAAAGACGGGATGGTAAAGAACTTAATCAAGAAGATATGGTCAAGGCTTCCCGGTTCCGTGCGACTCAGGCTCATCCGGATGACTCAGCGGAAATTCACGGTCTCGGTCGCGGCGGTGATCACCAACCGCGAAGGCAAGGTCCTGCTTCTTGAACATCTGCTGCGCCCGCAAAGATCGGGTTGGGGAATTCCGGGAGGTTTCATCAATTTCGGCGAACAGTTCGAAGACGCGATCCGCCGCGAATTGAAGGAAGAAACGGGGATCGAGCTAAATTCTCTTTCCGTCGCGCGGATGCGGACACTCGGCCGGCACGTCGAGATAATGTTCCGCGCCCGGACCGACGACGAACCGCAGATTCTGAGCAGCGAGATCTGCTCGTTCGGTTGGTTCGCCATCGACGAGATGCCAACCGAAATGAGTCGTGTCCAGAGATCGCTCGTGCGTGAGGTCCTTGCCGACGAAACCGATTTGCTACTTGCTGACCTTCTCGAAAAGACTGCGCCGCTCGGCCAGAAGCCGTAGGAACTTGTCGCGCTTGGCGAAGAATACGACGATCGCGCGGAGCCAGCCCCGAAGTTCCGTGATCTCCTCGATCGAGCGCAACGCGACCCAGCCCGAGATGAACGAAAACGGGATCGAGGCGAGGGCGATCTTCCAGCCGAACGCGACATCAAGCCAAAGCGCGAGCACGATCCACGTCAACGGGATCAGGACCATCGACGCGAGAAACTTCACCGTCGAGGTCATATCGTGATCGCCTTTCCGCGTTTGCCCTGCGGCGATGAGCCGCGATATCTGGTAAGGGATGAGATGCAGCGCCGCGCCGAAGATCGCGACAGGCGCGAGCACGATCAGGTACCAGGAACGCAGAAATGCGTGTTTGAGAACGAATCGCCGCGAGTATCCGGCGAGATCGAGAAACTCGGACTCGATGCCAAGTTCATCGAGTTTCCGATCGTACTCCTCCAATCGCTTTTCGAGCCTCGCATCGGTGTCTCCGTTCGGTTCGGCGACGAACCGCTGAAGAAACTCAAGCCGTTCGGCGAGGTTCTCCCGATGCGGCGTCGTAACCGTGAAGACCTCTTCAGCGATCCTCGCGACGGCAAGATCCGCGTCAGACTCGGCGTTCAGGGTCACTTCGCGCAACGCTTCCTCGATCCGCGCCGTCAGGAGCTTCACGGATTCGCGCCGCGGATGCCCGTGTTCATCAAGTTCGACGGGTTCGACCCGAATCGGTTGGCCGAAATGAAGCAGGGCCTCGCTTCGGAACTTCGTCTTGCTGGTGTAGAAGAGACCGACCGGGATTACATCCAGTGTCAACGATGCCGGATTCGTGCCCGATGAAACGGCGCCGAGCGCGATCCTCGCCGCGCCGGTCTTGAGCGGCAGAAGTTTCGGCGAATTGTGCGAGACGCCTTCGGGAAAGAGCGCGATCGAGCCGCCGGACTTCAGAAGCTCGCGAGTAAGCCTGAAGGTCTCCTGGTTCTTCGACACGTCCTCGCCGGCGTCCTGTTGGCGATACAGCGGCAAAGCCCCCACGGTCCGGATGAGCCGACCGATGATCGGCATCTTGAAAAGAGTCGATTTCGCGAGGAACGCGATCCGACGCGGCAAAGCGACGAACAGCAAGGCCGGGTCGATCAGCGCGTTCGGATGGTTTGAAACGAAGATCAGCCCGCTTTCTTCCGGAAGCTCATCGGAATTGAAAAGCTCGACACGGCGAAAAAAGATCGTAAGGCCGAATCCGAAGATCGCGCAGAGAATTCGAACGGCGAACGAACCTTCGCGCCCGAAAATCAGGTCCTTGAGTCCGAGTCTTTTCACACGGCTTCGCATCGCGCTTGATGATAAACCCAAATTGAGCGGTAGCGAAAATCCGCCACGAAGAAACGAGTCCGAATCGATTCGGACCAGGTT
>CAZARD010000042.1:0-16585 GCA_964487505.1 uncultured Blastocatellaceae bacterium
TGTTTTTTCGGGGTAATTCGTCATATGGTCGGAACGGGCGCCGGCGGGAGGGTTCGTTCTATTCGACCCAACCGTCCGGCCGTCCGCTTTTCGAAATTCGGGTTCAATAGCCGTTCGTCTGGGTCGTCTTGGGTTGTCCTTTTTCGTCGAGAAGGACGGGATTCGCCTGCCGCGCCACGACGTAGACGCCGATCATTATCGCGATGAACAGGAAGAAGATACCGACGAGCACGATCGGCAAAAAGTGCGCCCGTCCGTGGCTCCAGAATTCCATCAGTTTTGCTTTCATAGTCGATTCGGCCGCCTCTATTTCAACGGCATAACGAACGTTTCGTCAAATACGTCCTCGGTACCGTCGGGTTCGGCAACGCTCTTGATCCTGAAATGATTGATCTCGGTCGGTGACTGCGTGCGCGGAACCGATATCTCGAATTCATTCCGCAGCTCTTCGCCGGCCTTCAATTGAAACTGCGGCGAGGCGAGAGCGAACTCGGCATCCGGAAGCCCGTCGATCGCGAGCGTCACGGTCGCGTCCTTCGATCCGCGGTTCGCGAGCGTCATCCGGAACGTGTTGTAAACGCGGCCGTCGTCGCCGAGCCGAAACAGCGTCGAGCGGTTCGGCGCGATCTGGACGAGGACGTTGTGGCGCAACGAAAGCGCGACGGCGAGGCTCGTTCCATAGATCAGGATGATGGCGAAGACGGCGACCCTTTTGATATCGCGGATGCCGATCCGCTGATACCATTTGAGGGACTTTTCACCGAGCAGCTCGCCCTTTTCACCCCAGGCGTAATGGATCAGCGTGTCCTTGCCGAATTTCCCCATGATCAACTTGCAGGCATCGACACATTCGCCGCAGTGGATGCATTCGATCTGGTAGGGTGATTTTCGGATGTCGATCCCCATATGGCAGACGCGGATGCATTTCTTGCATTCGACGCATATCTGCTCCGGATCGCGGTACTGCACGACGAGCGTGTGGTCATCGCCGAGTATGCCCTGAAGATAGCCGTACGGGCAGACGGTCGTGCAGAACCGCTGCCTGAGGAAGGCGAAGTCGGCGAACGTTATCAGCGTCACGACGGCGCCGGCGAATCCGCCGGCGGTGACGATGTCGAACGACGCCAGACGCCAGAAAAGATCGCGCGGTTCGATGAAATACGAGATGAAGACGAACGCGAGAAAGACGGACGCGATGCCGAGCACGCCATAGACCGCGATGCGCCCGATCCAAGCGCGGAGCTTCTGCGAGCGTTTCGCGAAATGCTTGCTGACAAATGTCCTGACGCGTTCCTCAAGGTTTATCGAAGCCTCGCTGAAGATCATTTGCGGGCACAGATACCCGCAATAGACGCGACCGTAAAGCATAGAGATCGCGGCGACGACGAACATCAGGAACAGAAGCGAGAAGAAGATGATCGCAAACTCGTTTATCCACAACTCGTTGCCAAAGAAATAGAATCGCTGGCGCGGGATGTCGAACCGAATAATATTGAAGAACGGCAACGCGACGAAAATCAGAAAACAAGCGAGATGAATGATCCGTCGGAGCCTGTGCCAGCTGTATCTTTCCAGCTGGAAATCCTTGTTGACAACCGGAAGCTTCTTGCGAACCTTCGGTTGCGCCTCATCGACCAACATAATGAAAAACCCCAAGTCAACGGATCAGCGCCGGCCGCGCTCCAAGATCCGAAACAACAAATCCGGAATATCCGAAATCCCAAATCCCAAATCCGAAATCCAAAATGCCGCCTTCTCACCGATGGCACGCCGGGACCTCTTCATTCGCCGCCGGAGCCTTCATCATCGGCATCACGCCGCGCGAGACCATAAAGAGCCCCAGCAAGAGAACGCTGACCGCCGCAAGCTTGCTGCCCCAACGGCTGAGTTTGACGTTGAACGCCGCTGAAAAGATCCCGATCCCTAGCAGCGACGCCGCCGTGCCGAGACCGAATGCCGCCATCGTCATTGCTCCTGCAAACATCGTGCCCGTGGAGAGCGATTTGAGGAGCGCGGCATAGATCAGCCCACACGGAAGGAAACCGAGGACGATCCCGAGAGGGAATTTGCTTCCCACCGCGGTCGAAGAGAAGAGCGTCGATAGCGGTCTCAGGAATCGCGAGGTGTAAAGCAGAGGGTTGAATTTCTGGAGCCGCCGGCTCGGGATAAGATCCAGCATAATGATGCCGGCGACGACCATCAGGATCCCGGCGACGATCGCCGCTATGTTCTCGATCCCCGCCAATTGGCCGATGAAGCCGACGGTTCCGCCCGCAAGGCCTGCGATCGCGCCAAGCAGCGCATAGGTCAGTATTCTTCCCGCGTTATAAAGAAGATGCGCGACGATCTGTTCGCCGAATCGCTTCGATCCGAGCGGCAAGCTGTACGACAGGACCAGCGGTCCGCACATCGAAACGCAATGCAGGCTGCTGAACAACCCAAGCGCGAAGATAACGTAATACTCCCAGAGGTTCATTGTCCAAAAGTGCGAAAAATTTCGCAGCGTCTGTTTGGAGCCCGCGATTTCAGATTCCGGATTTGCGGCTCAAACGATTCCAAATCGCAAATCCAAAATCCAAAATCCCAAATCGAAAATCCTAATATCTGATCTTCGGATTCTTCGCGTGGATGGTCACGCATTCGCGCGAGAAGACGAATTCCTTCATCCGGATCGCGTGCGTCGGGCATCGGGACGCGCACATCGCGCAGCGGATGCACGTCGATTCGTCCTTGATCATTATTCCGCCGAGTTCGGCGAGCTCCTCGTTCGTGTAGCCCGCGAGATCGGTTTCGGTGATCCCGAGCGAGTCCGACGCGATCTGCATCAGACCGCGGTCGGACCTGACCTGGTGCAGCCCGACGAGTTTGATCAGGTTCTCGGGGCAGACATCGACGCAGCCGTTGCAGGCGATGCAGACCGATGTGTCAAAGACCGTGTTGACGTTGCATCGCAGACAGCGGGCGGCTTGCTTCCTTGCTTCGCTCTCCGAGTAGTTGATTTCGACGATCTCGTTCGACGAGGCGCGCTTCTCGCTTTCGAGCGCCGGCGGAAGCTTGCGCCGCATCTGGTCCCATCCGTCGACCATCGTATATTCCGCCGCTTTCCAATGTTTCCTGACGACGACATCGGTGCGTGTCCCGCGCAGGTAATCGTGCATCGATCGAGCCGCGATCTGCGCCGACGCGATCGCGTGAATGAAAAGCCGTGGCCCGTGGGCAACGTCCCCGCACGCAAAAACGTCGGGCGCGGTCGTTTGGTAGGTGTCGGGATCGACCTTGATCAGCCCGTGCTCCGTTTCGACGCCGTCGCCTTCCTGCAGGAACGAGAGATCTGACTGCTGGCCGATCGCGAACATTATCGTATCGGCCGCGATATCCTCGACATATTCTTCATCGAATTTCGGACTGAACTTGCCGTTCTCGTCGAACACCGAAAGACATTTGACGGTGCGGAGCCCGGTGACGAAGCCCTCTTCGTCGAGGATAAGACGCGGACCGCGCTCGGCGTGGAGCCGAATGCCCTCCTCTTCGCCCTCGACGATCTCGATCTCGTCGGCCGGCATTTCGCTGCGTTTTTCGAGACAGACGATATGGACTTCCTTGTCGCCGCTCAGACGCAACGCGGATCGAGCGACATCGTACGCGATGCGCTCGGTCCTCTCCATATCGGATGCGGCGTCGGCCATCGGAACCTTCGCCGGGCGGACGGCCGAACGGGCGACGTCGTACGCGACGTTGCCGCCGCCGATGACGACGATCCGTCGTCCGAGTTCCATCGGCTTGCCTTCGTTGAAAGCGCGCAGGAAGTCGAGTCCGTCGAAGACCTGGGGAAGGTCGGCGCCCTCGATCGGGATCTTGCGGCCCTTTTGAAGGCCGATCCCGAGAAAGATCGCCTTGTACCCTTCTTTTCGAAGGTCGGCAATCGTGAAATCACGTCCGAGCCTCATATTGCATTTCAATTCCACCCCCATAGAAAGAATTGCGTCTATTTCGGCTCGGACGAGCTCGCGCGGCAGGCGATAGATGGGAACGCCGGCCGTCAACATTCCGCCCGGTTCGTCGTAGGCCTCGAAGACCGTGACCTTGTAACCGAGCTGAACCAGATCGTGAGCGACCGTAAGGCCGGCGACACCGGCGCCGACGACCGCGATGCGTTCGCCTTCGCTCTTTTCCGGCGGCAGCATTTTCGTGTTGCAGCCCTCGCGATAATGAGTGAAGTCGCCGGATTCGGGGCCGTACCGCTCGTTGACGAAGCGCTTCAGCGCGCGGATCGTGATCGGCGTGTCGAGCGACCCGCGGCGGCAGTTTGCCTCGCACGGGGCGCCGCAAACGCGGCCGCAGATAGAGGCGAAAGGATTCGTCGCGCGGGCTATCTTGTATGCGTCGAGGTCGCGCCCTTCGGCGATCGCCGTGACGTAGCCGCACGCATTTGTATGAACAGGGCAAGCGTCCTGGCACTTGACCATCTTCATCCAATAATCGGCATCCTTCTGGTCAGCGACTTCGAATTTCAGAGAATCGTTAGTCATTTTCGATTTACGATTTGCGATCTTCGATTTGAGTTGCTGCTATGCGACTTACGACCTTCACGGCCGGCGGACACACCGGAGTCGGACGATCGCAATTCGCAAATCGAGAATCGCAAATGCCCTCAGTCCTTGAATTTCTTGAACGCGAAGATCACAAGAATGATCGCGTAGATCACGATCAGCGCGGCGACGAAATACATAAACCCGTTCGCCGTTCCGGTCACTTTGTTGAACGCCTGCACGAGCGGCCCGCGGTCCGAATGGAACGTTTCGCCGTTCATATAGACAAGAAAGTAGATCAACGCGCCGAGCGGGATGATCGCAAACGCCGCCTTCAGAAAGACCGGCGCATCGGTGCCCTCGCGCTCCGTGATCCAGCCGTCCGCATATTCTTTGAGTTCTTTGTTTTCGTTATTTTCGTCCATTTTCGCCTCCGAGATCGTCGTCTTCGAGCATCCTGTATTTGACGTCTTCGCTGTTCTCGCCCCAATATCCGTCCCGATACGAGCGCAGGAAGAAATAGAGCGCCAGCATGGCCACGATGAAGAAGAAGAAATACGCGAAGTAAACGCTTGGGTATGTGTAGTCCATAGTGATCGGTCGTCTTTATCCGCAATCAGTCGTTAGTAGACGGTAGACAGTAGACGGTAGACAGTAGACGGTAGACGGTAGACGGTAGACGGTAGACGGCCGTGCAGCGTCGGTGGTCTTTTTGGTCCATTGTCGGCCATATGTTGCCATAGGTCCTTTTCCGGATCGACGGTCGTCAATGATTCGGGCAAATCTGCCACTGTCCACTGTCCACTGTCCATTGCCTGCCGCCTACTTCTCATAATCCTTATCCGGTCGCCAGTCCTTGGCACGGCCGAGCGACTGCATATACGCGACCAAGGCCTTGAACTCCGTCTCGTTGTTGGCGATCCACGGGAACGGCGGCATTATCGATCCCGGGACGAGATCTGCCGGGTTGCGGAAATGCGCCCGATGCCACTGCTCGTTGTACTTTCCGCCGACGCGCGCAAGGTCCGGACCGGTCCGCTTCGTGCCGAAGAAATGCGGGTTGTCGTAAACGAACTCGTCGGGCGTCGAGATCGGCGCATCGACGCCGCGCCAGCCGTACCGCTTCGTATCCGCGAGGATCGTCCTTACCTGTTGCGTGTGGCAATACCAACAGCCCTCGCGTTTGTAGATCGCGCGTCCGGCGAGTTCCTGCTCGGTCAACTGGCGCAGTTTGCCGGTCGGGCCATTGGCCGGATCGGAATTTTCGAACGGTTTCGACCAGCTCGCGTCGATCAGCGGCGGCACGACGGTCGTCAAGAGTCCGCCGATGAAGAACAGCACCAGCGCGGCGGCGACAAAGAAAGCAGCGTTGTAGTCAGCTTTGCGTAACATAGTTTCCTCCAAATGCGATCATCAAGCCGAAGCCGTCGCGGTGCTTGTTTCGACGTTCGAACCCTTCGCTCCCGCGATCGTCGCGAGAAGGTTGTAGGCGAACGCCACGATGCCGAAGAACATCAGGAAGCCGGATCCGAGCCGGACGGCCCAGACAGGTTTCAGCGCGACCACCGTATCAATGAACGGGATCGCCGGATTGTTCCATTGCCAGCCCTGCCAGAATCCGCCGAGCCACAGCGTCACGAAAAATCCGAGTCCGCCGATCAGCAGCAGCCAGAAACTCCAGTTGGCGAGCGCATTTGAGTAAATTTCGGTCTTGAAGACGCGCGGCACCATGTAATAGGAGCCGGCGATCGCGAAGAACGAGAACGCGCCGAGCACGGCCATATGCGCGTGTCCCGGAATCCAGTCGGTCTTCGAAACGATGGCGTTGACGACGTGCAGCGAATGCATCGGTCCTTGGAAGCACGTCAGCAGATAAAAGACGACGCCCGACATCAGGAATTTCAACGAGACGTTGTCGCGGAGTTGGTGCCACTGGCCCTTCATCGTCGCGAAGAAGTTGTAGACGGCGGCCCAGACCGGGATCAGGAGCATCACCGAGAAGACGACGGTGATCGTCTGCAGCCATTGTGAGATCGGCCCGTGGATCATATGGTGCGCGCCCGTCCAGACATAGACGAAAGCGAGCGACCAGAATCCGATCATCGAAAGCTTGTGGCTGTAGAGCGGCGTGTTCGAAGCTTTCGGAATGAAGTAGTATGCGATCGCGAGTCCGACCGGCGTGAAGATCAGGCCGACTGCGTTATGGACGTACATCCAGTTGAGGTTCGCCTGGTTGACGCCGGTCGTGAACAGCGTCGCGAAATTGCCTGTCAGGTAGACGAAGGCGGTCCAGACGATGGTACCCATCGCATACCAGAGCGTGACGTACATTGCCTGGTATTTGCGGTTCGCTATCGTCAGAAAGATGTTCGCGCCGAACATTATCCACGCGACGACGACGGCGACGTCGAGCGGCATCGGGAGTTCAGCGTATTCCCAGCCCTGGTTCCATCCCATCAGGAAGGATACGACCGCGCCGAGAATGATCCCGTTCCAAAGAATGCCGGTCGCCATCCCGAGTTTCTCGCTCCAGAGCTTGACGCCGCAGAGCCGCGGAACGACGTAGTACATCAGCGCCATATCGCAGGCGAGAAGCCAGCCGAACAGCATCCCGTTGACGTGCAGCGGCCGAAGCCGCCCGTAGGTCAGTTGCGGGATCGTCCCGAGAAACGACGGCATCACGAATTTGGCCGCGATCAGAAGCGCGACGATGCCGACAATGAAGAAATAGATGACCGAGCTGATCAGAAAGATCTTGGCGGTCAGATCCTGGTGAATTGACTCCGTGTTCCGTGCCGACGCCGAGACCGGAATTTCACCCGCGTCGATGATTGCATCCTCTTTTTGCATAAGTTCTCCAAACTGACTGGAGCGCAAGCGTCTCGCTTGCTAAGAGCGCGAAGCGCGAAAAGATCTTTAACGCTTCACCCGTTGTGTCCCGATGACTTCACGCCGCTTCCGCGGCGTTGCAAGCGGGACGCTTGCGCTCCAGTCGCTCAATGTCCCTTCACGAGCAGGCTAACCGCCCCTGCCTGTTTCTTGCCCTGGTTCAGGCTCCTGATGTAGTTCACCAGATCGCCGATGTCCTCGTTGCCAAGTCCGTAGTCGATCCACGGCGGCATCGGCGTGCCCTGGACGCCGTACATGATCGATTCGAACAATCGCCGGTCGCTCGCCGAGGTGACGAACGCGGAGTTCAGCAGATTGCGCGGCCGCGGCGTCATATCGAGCGAGTTCGCGCCCTTGCCGTCCGCCTTCCGACCGTGACAACCCGTGCAGCGCGTCAGGTAAATGCTCTCGCCGCGGGCGACCGAGTCCACAGACATCGGTACCGGGTTCTGGTCAGGCACGGTTCGCGGTTTCAATTCGGCGCGCTTTTCCGCGGTGAAATTCTCGTTGATGTAGGCCAGCACGCCCTTGATCTGTTCGTCGTTGAGAACTTTGCCCCACGCCGGCATCGAGGTTCCGCCGACGCCGTTCTTGATCGAATCGACGAACCGTTCCTCAGGCTTGCTGTTCATAAAGCCCTTGTTGGTGAAATCACGCGGATACGGATCCAGGTACGTCGCGATCAGGCCATGTCCGTCGCCCTTGTCGCCGTGGCAGCGCACACAGAGGTTCTGGTAGATTTCCTGCGGATTTCCCATCGCCGGCGTCTTCTTCGAGGTCGCCAAATAGGCCGACATCGCCTTGAATTCGGCATCGGTAAAGCCGAACGTCGGCATGATCGAGTCCGGGACCAGAGCGCGCGGATCCTTGAAATGCGCGACCATCCAAGGTTCGTCCTTGATCAGCCCTTCGAATGAAAGGTCCGGCGCGATGCCTCCGTCCTGATCGCCGATCTTGTGGCAGGCGGCGCAGGCACGTTCGCTGATCAACTGCTCGCCGAGTTTGACCGGATCGGCCGCGACGGGCGCGGTCGGCGTTCCCGACGTGGGCGCGGGGGCGGGTGCCGGGGCCTGCGATTTGTTCAGCGTCGCGCGGTAGCGGTCGAGTGTGGTTTCGGCGTAATTGAAACCGCGGCGGCTCTTGAGGAAGATCACCAGCGATTTGACCTCATCGTCGGTGAGATTGAATTTCGGCATGAACGACGTCGCGCTGTTCGCCCGCGGATCGACGACCGATTCGTGCAGGTAGTTCAGGTTCCATTTCTTGCCGACGTCGGAGAGGTCAGGGCCAAGAGTGCCGTTCGAAATCCCTTCGATCCGATGGCAGCCGTAGCAGTTCTTCTTGATGAACAGATCGCGGCCCTTGTTCACGTTCGGCGTCGCTTTGAAGTCCTTTTCGGTATGGCACTGGGCGCAATTTGCCTCGATGAATTCCTTGCCCTTGAGTTTCGGCTTGAATTCGGACCGCCAGTTTTCCTGGGCGACGTAGCCGAGCATCGGTTCGGTCCAGAATTCATCCTCGCCGTGAGCGTAGAACTCCTGGAGTCCGCGGCCCTGTCCGTCGTGGCAAACCGTGCAGCCGATGTCCGAGAACTTGTGCCGCCGTTCCCATTTGCCGTTGACCTCGCGATCGCCCATTTCCGCCGTGTAGGGATGCGCTTTGTAAGGATGCGGCGCGTCCTTGAACCGCGGGTCGTCGGACGCGATGTGGCAGGTCGTGCAGCGGTCGACGCGTGAATTGCCGAACTGCGTGACGATGATCTGTTCGATCTTCGGGCGGCGGGCGGCGAGGGTTTCGCGTTCGAGGTCGGTTTTGGCGAGCGTGCGTGCCTGATCGAAGTACGAGGTCTGATAGTTCTCCCACTTGTGGAAGAACTGCTGGTAAAAGACGATTCCGTGCACCACAAGGATCGCCAGACTTGCAATTGCCAGTGATAATCGCATTTTCATAACGTCAATTCCTTATCGCCCTAGAACGGCGACACAAACTCCCAGTTCTGGCCTCTGAAGAACGTGCCGATGATGATCAGGACGATGTTCACCACCACGAACGTCATAAACAGCGTGTTCGCCAGCAGACGCTCTTTCGCGAACCATTTCCCGATGCCTTTCTGGCCGCGATCAAAATACGGGACGAGCAGGAGGACGAGCACCTCGATCGCCGGGATTCCGACGCCGCCCCAGAATGCCGAGTAGCTGACCATTTCCTGCAGACCGAGGAAATACCAGGGAGCCTTCGCCGGATTAGGCGGATGGAGCACGTTGACCGCTTCTTCGAGCGGGGCATCGAACAGGGCGGAGACGACAAGCACCCCGAGGACGGTCAGGATGAACACGAACACTTCCGCCAGCAGCAGGTTCGGATAGCTAAACACGGAGTTGTCGGGTACGTTCCCGATCTTGGGGAACGGCCCGCGGACCAGCCCCTGAATTCCATAATGTTTCTTCTCGATGACGTTGATCGCATCGGTCGCGGCGATCGCCGCCGCCGGCGCGACATCCGTTTCGGCCGCGACGATATCCGCGTCTTCGGGCCTCGACAGCCCGCCGTCCTTGCGGATCCGCCAGAAGTGGATCGCGATCAGCCCGACCATCACGACCGGAAGTACCGCGACGTGGAGCACGTAGAAACGGAGCAACGCTTCCTGACCGACGGTCGTATCGCCGAGCAGCACGAAACGCATCTGGTCGCCGACGACCGGCGCATAGCCGGCGATCGCCGTGCCGACGGTGATCGCCCAGAAGGCGAGCTGGTCCCACGGCAGCAAATAGCCCGTGAAACTCAGGAACAGCGTGATCAGGAAAAGCAGCACGCCGATGACCCAGTTGAACTCGCGCGGTTTCTTGTATGAGCCGGTGAAGAACACGCGGCACATATGAAGGAAGACGGCGGCGACCATTCCGTGCGCCGACCAGCGGTGCATGTTCCGCAGAAAAACGCCGAACGCGACCGATCCCCGAAGGTCGAGCATCCGATCGTAGGCCTGCGTCGTCGAGGGCACGTAGTAGAACATCAAAAGGATGCCCGTGACGACGAGGATCAGAAACAGGAAAAGGCTGATCAATCCGAGCCCCATCGTGAACCAAGGCCGGAGCGTGTGCTTGTGGACCTTGACCGGATGGATGTGAAGGAAGAAGTTGTTGAAGCTCGTCTTCGATCTCCCGAGGTCCGTGTGCGGCAGATTGTTCCTGAAAACCGACGACCAGATCGCGGCCGGCATATCGGCGATCAAACTTAATATGCTTTTCTTTTTCTCGCTCATATATTTGAGTCAGTGAGCAGCAAGCAGTAGACGGTAAGCAGAGTCGATCGGACCGTGCAGGTCTGCTCAAGGCTCACCGCAAACCGCTGACCGTTCAGATCGTGAACCATTTTCCGGCGGTGATCTCTTTGCCCTTGTCAACTTCGAGTTCGCCGTTCGGCGCCATCGACACTTCGTACCAGGGGAGCGGCTTCGGCGCCGGGCCGCCGGTGACGTTCCCGTCCTGGTCGAACCGCGAACCGTGACACGGGCAGGCGAAACCGGTCTCGGCGACGCCGACGATGCAACCTAGATGCGTGCAGGTGATCGAGATCGCCGCCATCTTGTTGCCTTCGCGGATTATCGCGACCTTCTGATCGCCGAGCGCGATCCGCGTTCCCGGCGGATAATCGTCGGGTGTTCCGATGCTGAACCGCGAAGGCTGGCCGTAGGTGGCGCGCGGCTTGATAAATACCAGGTTCGAAAAGACCGTGACGATCCCCGATCCGAGCAGTCCCATGCTGGTCAGCCAGGCCAGGACCTTTCTTCGCGAAATGGGTTCGCTCGATTCTTCCTGAGCGTTATGCTTGTCGCTCATTTAACTCTTCCTCCTCAACTTCGTTCACCAATTCCTCTACATCCGACCAGAAAACCTGATACTTCGCATCTTCGATGTCGCGGAAATAGTCGCGTTTCGCGGCGAAGATGAAGATCAGCGCCGCTCCGGCCCCCATCAGCAGACTGGCGATGATCGCGATCCAGGTTAACGTCATAAAAAGTCACCAAACGGTTTGGTCGAAACCGTGTTTAATAGATCGAAAACTGCTTTCCAATTCGTCGGTCTGAGAAACTTTTCACAAGCCCGCTATCCAAACAGGGATCAAGCGGTTCGAATTCCAAGCGCGTAATCGGCGATCGTTTTCTTCTTCAACGTCCCGATCAACTCGTCGCGGATCCGTTTCCATTCGGCGCAAAAATCGCAACCCGGCGTTTCATCGCGCGAACCGCAAAGCAGGCACTCATCCAGATACGGATCGTGGTCGAGCAGCGTAAAAACATCCCACAGCGTGATCTGCTGGGGCCGTCGCGCTAGGACATAACCACCGTGGACGCCTTTGACCGATTCAATGATCCGGTGCCGCCTGAGCTCGCCGAGCAGTTTTCTCAAGTAGACCGGCGGGATCCGTTCGCTGTCAGCGATCTCGTTCAGGCCGCAGAGCTTCGACTCTGTCTGGCGTGCCAGATATGCCAACGCTCTGATGCCGTATCCCGTTGCCTTTGAGAAGATCATCAGCGAATGCCTCAAATGCGGATTTTTTTCTCCGCATTAATATTTGCGTTTCCTGCTTTCGTGAACAATAATCATTCCGCATCATTTTTTTGGTTAATCTGACCAATGAAACTCGGCGATATCAAAAAGCTTGTCGACGGCACCGCGGATGCCGCTTTCGCGCTCGATCCGAATGGAACGATCACGGCGTGGAACAAGGCCGCCGAGACGCTTTTCGGCGTGCCGAAAACGGAAGCCGTCGGGCGTGGGTGCGCTGATATACTGCACGGGGTCGATGAGTGCGGACGCGCGTGCGGCGAGAATTGCACCATCAGGCAGATGGCCCAAAATCGCCAACCTCTCAAGAGCTACGACATTCAGGTCCGGAGCGGCGAGAGACCGCAATGGTTCAACATCTCGGTCTTGATCGTCGAGGAAACGAAATCGGTCGCACCGCATACCGTGCATATTGCGCGTCCGGCGGATCTTCACAAGCGGTTCGAACTGCTGATGCGCGACTTCGTCGTCTCCGAAACGAACCTGCCGCCGGTCCATATCGATGCGTTGCGTTCATCGAAACGCACGCCGACGAAATTCACCGAACTTTCCGGTCGCGAGATCGAGATCCTGCGATATCTTGCCCGCGGCGAACGTTCCGCCGAGATCGCGAAACGGCTCTTCATCAGCCGGACGACCGTCAACAACCACATCCAGCACATCTTCAAGAAACTCGACGCCCATAGCCGGCTCGAGGCCGTCCGACGCGCCGAACAGGCCGGACTGATCTGAATCTCTACGAAGATTGCCCCCAACCTCTGGAAAGCGCCCGCGATTCAGACTCTAGAAACGCATCCGGAGTATGCGTTTCAATAATTTGGCAACAATTCTCGCCGTCATCGCGATCGTCCTTTCGATCGGAACAGCGGCACGCGCGCAAACTGCGACGGTCTCGCCGGACGCGAATTATCGCATCCAACGTGGCGACAAACTCGCGGTCAAGTTCTATTCGCATCCCGAACTGAACGAGCCGACGGTCATCGTCCGTCCCGACGGATTCATCAGCCTGCAGATCATCGAGGACATCCGCGCCGAAGGCCGGACCGCCGCCGAGCTCCGCGCCGCGCTCGAAACCGCATACAACGAAACGCTCCTGAAACCGATCATCTCGGTTTCCGTGATCGAGTTTGTCGCGCCGCGCGTCTTCGTTGGCGGACAGGTCGAAAAGCCGGGCCGGTACGATCTCCGCGATGCGAATACCGTCGTCCAGATGGTTTTCCTCGCTGGCGGGTTTACTAAGGATGCGAACCGCAAGATGGTGATCGTCGCAAGGCCCGACGCGAAAGGCGACTGGCAAGCGCGGGCCGTGAACGTGATGAAGGTGCTCGATCCGAAGAATCCCGACAACGACGTCGAGCTTCGCGACGGCGACTACGTGTTCGTCCCGGATTCTAAGATGTCGCAATTCAACAAGGCCGTCGAAACGTTTCGCGGTCTTCTGCCGAGATTCTTCTAGAAGGTTTAGAGATGGATTTTTCGCGTAACAAAGATCTGCTGACCGAGATCGTCCGGACCGTCGTCAGGCGCAAAATTCTGATCATCGGCGTCCTCTTGCTGGTCGTTTTTTCCGGAATGATCGCGACGGCGCTCATCACGCCGCGGTTCGAGGCGAATATGAGCCTGCTCGTCTCCCGCGACCGCGTCGGAGCGCCGGTCAGCGCCGGCGATTCGGGATCGACCAACGCGCAGTCGATCAGCGACGAAGAGTTCAACTCCGAACTCGAACTCATCAAGAGCAAGGAAGTGCTCGCCGGCGTCGTCCGCGACCTCGATCTCGTCAACGACCAGAAACCCGTCGTCGATTCGCGGCTCGCGTTGATCCGCGGGCAAGTCAAGACATCGATCTACAAGCTGCTCGGCCGCGGGTCGGGCGGAGGCGAAGCCAACGAGTTCACGGTCGAGCAGATCGTGAACAGCGTGTCGGACCGGCTCGTCGTGACGTCGAACAAGAAATCCCGCGTCATCAAGATCACTTATTCCGACACCGATCCGCGCCGCGCCAAGCGCGTTCTTGAGAGGCTCTACGAGAAATATGTCGCGCTGCACGTGCAGCTCGGCGACAAGCCGCAGGCCGGAAAGGTTTTCGACGCCGAGACCGAAAAATTCAATGAAAAGCTCGCCAGATCCACGAACGCGATCAAGGATTTCGACACGCGCAACGGCGTGACCGGCGCCGAGATCGGGGTCCAGCGGGAGATCCTCTTGCGCCAGCTCTACGACGCTCAATCGCAGCTCAGCACGGCGCGGACCGAGATCGGGGAATCCGAGAAGCGGATCACGGACCTCAAGGAAAAGATCGCCTCACAGCCCGAGCAGATCCAGACCGGATCGGTCTCGAAATACGTGGCCGCGCTCGACAGTCTCAAGGGCGAGCTCGCGAAGCTTCAGCAGGAACGCACTCAGCTTCTTCAAAAATATCAGCCGAACAGCCGTTTCGTGCGCGAGAACCAAGAGCGCATCGATCAGCTGAAACGGACGATCGCCGATGAGACCGCGAATCCGCCGCAGGAAAGGACGTACGCGCTGAACGATCTGCGCCGTCGCCTGCAGAGCGATCTTTTCAACGCCCAGACGAACGTTGCGGCGCTCCGCGCCCGTGAGACCGATCTGGCAGCCCTAGCGGACAAGCTTCGCGGGCAGGTCGAGTTCCTGAATACGAAGAGCATCGAGCGCTCGAATCTCGAACGCGACCGCACGTCGAATGAGGAGGCGTATCTTCTGTACCAGAAAAAGACCCGCGAAAGCGAGATCTCGCAGGTGCTGAACCGCGAACAGATCCTGAATTTCACGCTCGTCGATCCGGCGCGGACCGATGGCGAACAGAAGAATCCTAAGCCGTTCCTGAACTTTATCGTGCTCATCGTCGTCGGCTTGACCGCCGGCTTTGCGAGTGCCGTGCTCCTTGACAGGTATACCGATTCACAGGGCGCCTTTATCGAATCGCCGTACGCGCTCGAAGGCCGTATCGATCTTCCGCTGCTCGCCTCGATCCCGATCATCAGGACAGAGAGGCTTGTCGCGGCGCGGGGTATCAACGGGCGTCCGGCACTTGCCGCCGGCGGCGACGATCTGCCGATCAACGACGAAGAAGATTAGGGGGAGCGGCGCATACCACTCGACTCGCCAACGGAAAATTATCCGGGGCGGAGGTTGTCAATGCTATGAAAGAGAGAATCCGGGCCTCGCTCGTATCAATTTACAGAATCCTCGATCTGACCGCGCTGGCGGCTTCGCTTTGGTTAGCCTTTCTCTACGGCGGGCCCGAGGGGGTCGAGTACCTTTTCCGCGCCGTGCTTTCCCCGACGTTCGAAAGCACATTGTTCCTTGCGGGCGTTTTTGGCAGTTGGGCGTTCGTGCTGTCCTCATTTTGGCTCTACCGATCAAAACGCCTGGCGACGCTTGAGGACGAAATGACGGATGTCTTCCGCGCCGTTGCGTTCTGCTCGCTGATCCTCGCGACGATGATCCTGCTCGCCGAATGGCGCGTCTTCCCGAAACGGTTCATGTTGATCTTCGCCGGCTGCTCGTTCGCGCTCCTGTTCGGCCTGCGGATCGTGAAGCGGAAGATCCTGCGCGAGTTTAGGCTCCACGGGCGCAACCTGCGGTCGGTCGTCGTCATCGGCGCCGGGCCGCGGGGCCGCGAGATGGTCAAACTGATCGACGAACATCCCGAGATCGGTTACCAGTTCGCGGGCTACATCGACGATCTCGAACATCCGCGTTCGATCGGACGGCTCGACGACGTGACCCGTATCCTGGCCGAGAACGTCATCGACGAGGTCATAGTTTGCCTGCCGATCAAGACCTTCTACGACCGGATCGAGTCGATCGCGCGCGCCGCCGAAGAGCAGGGGATAATCGTCCGCATCTATTCGGACCTTTTCAACCTGAAGCTCGCCAAAGCCGTCTCGGGCGAACTCGGGCACGCGCCCATACTTTCGCTGCAGACTACCTCGTTCTCGACCTGGCAGGTCTTCACCAAAGAGGCGATCGATTTTGTCGGCGGCCTCGTGCTTACCGTTCTGACCGCGCCGGTGATGCTGGCGATCGCGGCCGCGATCAAACTGACGTCGAAAGGCCCCGTGTTCTTCATTCAGGAACGCGTAGGTCAGAACAAACGACGGTTCCGGATGTACAAGTTCCGGACGATGGTCGTCGATGCGGTCGAGATCCAGAAGAAACTCGAAGCGCTGAACGAGGCGGACGGGCCGGTCTTCAAGATGAAGAACGATCCGCGTGTCACGCCGCTCGGACGTTTTCTTCGCAAGACGAGCCTCGATGAGTTGCCGCAGCTTTTCAACGTCCTTCTCGGCGATCTCTCGCTCGTCGGTCCGCGGCCGTTGCCCGAACGCGATTTCCGGAATTTCGATCAGGTATGGTTCAACCGCCGCTTCAGCGTCAAACCAGGGATCACCTGCATCTGGCAGATCTCGGGCCGCAGCGACACGTCGTTCGACCGTTGGATCGTCCAGGATCTCGAATACATCGACAAATGGTCGCTCGCGCTTGACCTGAAGATACTTCTCAAGACGATCCCGTCGGTCCTGCGCGGGACCGGGGCGATGTAACGAACAGCATGAGCGATCTTGCCGGAACCGA
>CAZARD010000042.1:16685-22439 GCA_964487505.1 uncultured Blastocatellaceae bacterium
TCGAAGACCCGTCGGGCTTCAATCTCTCGCTGACGCTGGTGACGGCGGTCGCGCTGATCGTCCACGACATTTTCGGGGCGCGGCGCGCTCGAGTATTTCCGCCCCTCGTTTCGCTGATCGTCGCGTCGCTGACGATAGCCGCCGTCTTTTCGGTCGTTTACGCCGGTTCGACGCTTCTCGGATGGTTCTCGGTCTGGTCGTTCCTGACGTCGGTCGCGGTCGCTTATGCGGTCGCATCGCATTTCTCCGAGCGTGAGCGCCTGCTCGAACTGGTTTACGGCATCGGCATCGGATTGCTCGTTACTGGGCTCGTCGCCGCGTCGCAATACGCCATCGAGTTCCCGACGAACCTCGACGTTCTCGGCACCGGAACCGAGGACGAACTGGCCGGAACGCAGAGCGAGGCGCTTTCCCGCGTTCCGGCGTTCTTGCGGACACCGACCGAAATGGCGTGGGTCGTCTCGTCGCTGATCCCGCTGGCGCTGGCGCCGCTCGTCGCCCGCGAACGGTCGCTGACGTTCGGCCGAAAGACGCTGATCGCGGCCGGCCTCGGCGCGGGCGTGATCGCGGTCGTGCTGTCGCTCGCGCGGGGAAGCTGGATTGGTCTGATCATCGCCGTTCCCGTTGTTTTTCTGCTCGGCTGGATGCGGCTTGACCGCCGCGAACTGCGCGATCACGCGTTGATCGTGATCGGCGCCGGGCTCCTGACCGGCGTGCTGCTTATCCCGGTTTCGTCGCGCATCGTCGAGCGTTTGTCGGGTGACGATGACGGCTCGGCGATGATCCGCGTGCCGCTGATGGAAACTGCCGTCAGAATCATCGGCGACAACCCGCTCGTGGGCGTGGGGCTCAACGGCTACCGCGACAATATGGGCCGGTACGACGAGACCGAAATGTTCGTGACGCGGGTCTTTCCGAATCCGGTCCACAACGTTTTCGCGCACGTCACGGCCGAGATCGGAATTCCGGGCGGCATCGCTTTCGCGCTGCTGATCCTTGTCGCGTTCGCTGAAGCGCTGCGCGCGATGGCGAGCCGTGACCGGCTCGTGTTCGCCGTCGCGCTCGGTACCGCCGCCGGGCTTGCCGCGTTCGTCGTTTCCGCGATCAAGGAACCCGGCTCGCTCGGTTCCGCCAGGCCCGGAATCCGGACCCTGTTCCTGTTGATCGGCGTCGCGCTCGCCGTCGGACGAATCCGCCGCAGGATGCTTTTTTGAACGATGTTGAAGGAGACGATCAGGAAGAGCGATTCCTCCGGGATCATCCGCGGCATTCTTTGGATGGCGTGGTCGGGCATTGCGAGCACCGCTTCCGGGATCCTGCTCTGGATCTTCCTAGCGCGTCTGCGCGATGTCGAAGAGGTCGGCCAGTTCTCGATCGTGATGGGGCTCTACACGCTCTTCTACACGGTCGCGACGATGGGGCTCGGCGCATACATCACGAGCGAGGTGAGCCGTCGCGCCGATTCCGAAACGGCCGCGCGGTTCGCTGGCGACGCGAGCGGTTTCCTATTGATCGCAGGGATCGTCACGGCAATGCTGATGACGATCGCGGGATTCATCGTCAGCGGTTCGCCCGAGGTTCGGACGGCGACCGCGATCCTCAGTCTCGCGACCGTTCCGACCGCGCTTCTGACGGTTGCCGAATCGGCATCGGTCGCGCTCGGCAGGGCGCGTCTCATCGCCGTCGCATCGACCGTCGAAAATCTCTTGCGGATCGCCGTTCCGATCGTCCTTATTAAACTCGGATTCGGCATTGACGCGCTCGCGGCGTCGATCGTCGCCGTCCGTTTCGTCGCGCTCGCGGTCTATCTGCCGTCGTCCCGCGAGTTTTCGATCGTTCCGGCATTCGAACGCGCCCCGCTTCTGAGACTTCTGCGCGTCACGCCGACGTTCGCCGTGACCGTGATCCTCGCGGCCCTCAACTGGCAGGCGGCGCTGATCCTGCTCGGCCGATTCGCGACCGCGGCCGAATCGGCGAAATTCGGCGTCGCGTCGCGTTTCCTGATCCCGGTCACGATCCTGATGGCGAGCTATGCGTCGGTCATCCAGCCGTCGATCTCGCGTGCGGCGCCCGAATCCGCGGGCTGGCTCATTTCGAAGATGGCCGGCTATCCGCTGGTCATCGCGTTGCTCGCGGCGGCGCTTTCGCCGTTCCTCTCGCCAACGGTCCTGACCTTTCTTTTCGGTCCGCAATACGCGGACGTCGCGCCGACGCTCGACGTTCTCGCGCTCAGCGTCGCGCCGTTCTGCCTCGTGATGGTCGTGGCGCGCGGTTTGGTCGCCAACGGCGCGCAGCATATCGATCTCATCGCCAACGCGATCGGCGTCGCCGTTTGTTTCGGGACCGGACTGTGGCTGGTGCCGAATTTCGGCGCAAAGGGCGCGGCCGCGGCGCAACTGCTCTCGTTCACCGCGATCGCGCTGGTCGAGGTCTTCTGTCTCGCCCGCCGTCTGAGCGGTCTAAAGGCGCTGCGCACCGTCGCGGTCGCCGGCTCGTTGATCCTCGTCGCGCAGATCTTTCTGTGGGAATTCTGATCCATTCACGCTTTTATCCGAAAGAGCCCGTCATGAGCGATATTCGTTTCCACAATCCGACGACCGATCTCGATCTGCCGTTCGCCGCCGCGAATCGTGCTTCCGATGTCGGAGAATCGGCCGTACGGCCCGGTGTTCTGATGGTCGGGATGCACCTGACGAAGACCCGCGGCGGGATCTCGACGCTCATCGCCGAGATCCTCAACTCGCGGCTTCGCGACGATTTCGAGTTCACGTACATCGCGTCGCAGGCCGAGGATTACGGCCGATTGGGCAAAATCGCACTCGCGGCAGGTTCGTTCGCATCGTTCGTCAAGGCGGCCGCAACGCGCCGCGCCGACGCCGTCCACGTTCATCTCGGAAGCAATGCGAGCCTGTACCGCGAAGGCTTGTTCATTTTCGCCGCGAGGCTTTTCGGGAAGCGCGTTGTCGGGCATTTTCACGCCGGCGACATCGACCGGTACTTTCCGGGCCAGCCGCGGATCGGCCGGGCCTTCATCAGCGCGGCATTGAGAAAATGCACGACGCTTGTTGCGTGCTCGCGCGATTCGGCGAAACAACTCGAAGCGATCGCGCCGGGACCGCCCATCGCCGTGATCCCGAACGCGATCGACGTCGCTTCTTTCGCGACCGACCGCAGGACGCGTCCGGAGCCGGTGCGGATCCTGTTCGTCGGCGCCATCGGGCGTCTCAAGGGTGAGCGCGATCTGCTCGCGGCGCTGGCTTCGATGCGTCGCGAAGGCCGGCGTTTCTCGGTTTCGATACTCGGTTACGGTGCCGAATCGCTCGCGGACGAATGTCGCGAGTTGGGAATTCTTGAGGCGGTGGAACATCTCGGTCCGGTGGCGCTTGCCGATCGCATCGCGTTCTACAAGGATGCCGATGTCTTCGTGCTGCCGACCTATGCCGAAGCGATGCCGATGTCGGTGATCGAAGCGATGGCCGCCGGGCTCGCGATCGTCACGACGCGTGTCGGCGGTATTCCGGAGATCATCGAACACGGCGTAAACGGGCTCCTCGTCGAACCCGGCGATCACGGCGAACTGGGCAAACGGATCGCCGAACTGTGCGACGACCCGGAACTGCGCCGGCGTCTGGGCGATCGGGCAAGGACCGATGCGGCGCGGGACCTCGATTTCGAAAGCTATCGCGAGCGCCTGCGCGACGTGCTGATAAGCGTCATCAACGGGAAGAAACGAGTATGATCGGGTCGAAACTGCTTATCAAACGGGCCGTCAAAACCGCGGCGTCGATCGCCCGATCCGGCGGCGTTCTGCCGCGCGCCGCGAACGGCGCGGTAAACATACTTGCCTACCACCGCGTCGCCGCCGATATCGTGTCGGCCGAGCGATCCGCCTATTACGGACTTATCGTCTCGACCGCGACATTCCGCCGGCACTGCGAAATGCTCGCCCGATCGTACGAGGTTCTGCCGCTCGAGGACGCGGCTGCCGTGATCGCGGGCGAACGTTCATCAAAAATGCCCGTCGCGGCGATCACTTTCGACGACGGCTATCTCGATTTCTACGAGCAGGCGTTTCCGGTTCTCCGGGAACTCGGGCTTCCGGCGACGGTTTTTCTGCCGACCGAATGCATCGAACGCGGCGTTATGCTCGCGCACGACCGGCTTTTCTGGCTCGTCAAACTCGCGCGCGAACGCGGATCGGCGCTTCGTCCGATCTTTGAGGCGGCGGGTCTTGATGAAGCCGAAGCGCGCCGGTTGGCGTCGATCGCGGACCGTTTGCGGCTCACCGAATCGTTGGTCTATCTGCCGGCCACAACGCGCGACCTGGTGATCGCCGCCTTTGAGGATGCGCTCGGAGATTTCGACGATTATCCGGGCGATTACCGCTTGCTTGACTGGGACCAGATCCGCGAACTTGCGGCCAACGGCATCGATTTTGGCGGACATACTTCGAATCACGTCGTTTTGACGCTCGAGGACGAGACATCCGCTTTGGCCGAGATCGCCGACGGCAAGCGGATGCTCGAACAACGGTTGGGGCGTGCGGTCACGACCTTCGCCTATCCGAACGGCGAATACGATGCCCGGATCCGGCAAATGGTCGAAGCGGCCGGCTTCAGCATCGCGGTCACGACGGAAGCGCGGCTCAACCCGCCCGGCGCCGATCGTTTGGCGCTCGGCCGCATCAGTTTGTGCGAGGAATCGACGCGGGGCATCAAAGGGGTCTACTCGTCCGGCGTCGCCGCATTAAGACTTCACACATAGAAAGGAACAGTGAGGAAAGACAAATGCAGAACATTGCCGAAATTGACATCTTGAACCGCAGTACCTACGCGCGTGAGGATGTTCTCGATTTTTACCACAAAGCTACCGATCTGCTTCCGGCGGAAAGATCGATCTTCGAACGACTCGAGAGCGAGATCAGGAACAAGCGAATTCTCGACCTGGGTGTTGGCGGAGGCCGTACGACGGGGTATCTTCTCGGGTTGACCGATGATTACACCGGCGTCGATTACGTTCCCGAATTCGCGGCTCTTGCGGCGCAAAAGTTCCCGAAGGCCCGGATGCTGGCCGGTGACGCGCGCGATCTGGAACACGCGGCCGACGGCTCTTATGACTTCGTGCTCTTCTCGTACAATGGACTCGACAGTATCTCGCACGAGGATCGGCTTCGGGTTCTGAGCGAAGTGCGGCGGGTACTGAAACCGAACGGGATCTTCATGTTCTCGTCTCACAACCGCGACTACCGCTATTTCAGGACTTTGCCCTGGCATCAGCCGTTCCGTCTCGAAAAGCGTTTTCTGATTTTCCTTCTGCACTGCATCTATCATTTTCCGAAGCATTTCAAGATGCGCCGCTATGAGGTCTTTGCCGACGAATACGCGATCATCAACGACGGTGACCATCGGTTTTCGCTGATGCTTTACTACATCGGCATCGACGCCCAGCGGCGCCAACTCGCCGAGCACGGCTTTGACCGCGTAGAGTCCTTCGATTTCAATGGCGACCCGGTAGAAAACGATACCGACTCTCATTGGATCTACTACGTCGCCCGGCGCGTCCCCGATGCAGAAGCCCGCACGAAGTAAGGGGGCCCGCTCGCGGGAGCGAGCGCATTGCGGCGATCACACAACGCAGAACCCCGCACGAAGCAAGGGGGCCCGCTCGCGGGAGCGAGCGCATTGCGGCGATCACACAACGCAGAACCCCGCACGAAGCAAGGGGGCCCGCTCGCGGGAGCGAGCGCATTGCGGC
>CAZARD010000042.1:22539-32379 GCA_964487505.1 uncultured Blastocatellaceae bacterium
GCAGAACCCCGCACGAAGCAAGGGGGCCCGCTCGCGGGAGCGAGCGCATTGCGGCGATCACACAACGCAGTTCGTCCGCTCGCGCAAGCAAGCGCCGACCTGTGATCCATCCGGTGTTCGCCGCCCTGCATCGGCACTCATTTTCGGTTCTGGAAGCATCTGCCGTTTAAGACTCTACTAAGTCAAATACATTTCGAATCATACGATCGAGGCTACACAAAACTATGAGTATCGCAGTCATTACAGGCAGCTCCGGACTGATCGGCAGCGAAGCGGCGAAGTTCTTTCACGAGAAGGGATTTCACATCGTCGGGATCGACAACAATATGCGCGAGTATTTTTTCGGAGCGGACGGATCGGTCGAGTGGAATACCGATGCTTTGAAGCGAACGTTGCCGAATTTCACGCATTATCCGACCGATATCCGCAACGAGAGCGCGATCCGCGAGATCTTCCGGTTCTACGCGAAGGATATCTCGGTCGTCATTCACACCGCCGCGCAGCCGAGCCACGATTGGGCGGCGAACGAGCCTTTGACCGATTTCGGCGTGAACGCGACCGGCACGCTGGTGATGCTCGACGCGGCCCGGGAATCGTGTCCCGACGCGCCGTTCATCTTCACGTCGACGAACAAGGTCTATGGCGACACGCCCAACTCGCTGCCGCTGGTCGAGAAAGAGACGCGGTGGGAAATCGCGGAACATCACAGGTACTTCGAGCGCGGGATCGACGAATCGATGTCGATCGACAGCTCGAAACACAGCGTTTTCGGAGCCAGCAAGGTCGCGGCCGACGTGATGGCGCAGGAATACGGCCGCTATTTCGGCCTCAGGACGGGAACCTTCCGCGGCGGCTGCCTGACAGGCCCGGCGCATTCCGGCGCGATGCTGCACGGTTTTCTCGCCTATCTCATCAAATGCGTCGTTTACGAAAAGCCCTACACGATCTTCGGGTACAAGGGCAAGCAGGTCCGAGACAACATCCATTCGAACGATCTGGTCCGCGCCTTCTGGCACTTCTACAACGATCCGAAGGCCGGAGCGGTCTATAACATCGGTGGCAGCCGTCACGCGAACTGCTCGGTCCTCGAAGCGATCGAGATCGCCGAACGCAAGGCTGGCAAGAAACTCGAATACACGCTTTCAGATCAGGCCCGCGAGGGCGACCATATCTGGTGGATCAGCGACGTCGATCGGTTCCGCAAGGATTTCCCCGATTGGGAATACGAATACGACCTCGAAACGACGATCGCCGAGATCGTCGAGGCGACCGAAGCGAAGATGGTCGAGGAGCGGCGAAACGTCCTCGTCGCGGTCGCGTAACTCGCGCGGAAGTCAACGAAAGGATCTCAGGAAATGATCGATCTCGGAAAGAAGAACATCCTCGGTGTCGGCATCAACGCCGTCGATTACGAATCGGCCGTCGACAAGATCATCGCCGCGGCGCGCGCGAAACGGCCGTTCGCGGTCAGCGCGCTCGCCGTGCACGGAGTGATGACCGGAGCGCTCGACGCCGTTCATCGGCACCGGCTCAACAAACTCGACCTTGTCGTGCCGGACGGACACCCTGTCCGCTGGGCGCTCGGGTGGATCTACGGCGCGAAGCTTCCGGACCGGGTGTATGGCCCGAATCTGACGCTCAAGGTCGTCGGACAGGCCGCGGCCGAGGGCCTGAGCGTCTATCTATATGGAAGCCGCGACGAGGTGCTGGACCGGTTCGAGGCGAATCTGAAGGAGAAATTCCCGGGACTCAGGATCGCCGGGCGCCAGGCTTCGCTGTTCCGCCAGGTGACCGCGGACGAGCAGGCGCAGATCGCCGAGAAGATCAGGAATTCGGGTGCGTCGATCGTGCTCGTCGGTCTCGGATGCCCGCGTCAGGAGACTTGGGTCTTCGAGAATCGCGATCTTGTCGGCCTGCCGATGCTCGCCGTCGGTGCGGCCTTTGATTTTCACGCGGGCTTGCTGTCCCAGGCACCGAAATGGGTCCAGGACCGCGGGCTTGAGTGGCTCTACCGGCTCGTCCAGGAACCAAAACGGCTCTGGCGCCGATACGTTTATCTTAACCCGCTTTACCTTTTCCTGATCGCGCTTCAACTGACGCGGCTCCGTACGGCCGAGCTTAACGAGAACGTCCCGCCCGCGAGTCAGTTGCGGTTCGGCTGATCAAAGATGCAGACCACCCGAACGACACGGCGAACGGTGCCGGGCGATATTCGCCGCGCCTTCGCCGTCTTGCTTATTCTGGCAGCGGCGGTAAACGCGGCCTGCGGCCTGCGCACCGTCGCGGGCCCGAAATACACGATCGACCGAAACCGGGAGGCGCTTGAGACCGCTCGGCGAAACATCGACAGGTTCCGCAAGGACGATGCCGTGATCGTCGTCCGCGGGGCCTCGCCCGATGCGAAGGTCGCCGTCCGCCAGATCTCGCATGATTTCAAATTCGGCGTCTATCTGAAGCTCGACGACCTCGATCCGCGCGATCGCGAGCAGTACGAATCAAGACTCGGCGAGATCTTCAATTACGCCGTCGTCGGGACCTTTTGGGACTTTATCGAGCCCGTGCGCGGCGAATCGCGAATAGACTGGTTCGACCGCGAGGTCGCCACCGCGCGCCGGCTCGGGATGCGCGTCGGCGCCGCGCCGGTCCTTTGGGGCACGAAGGAGTACGGCACGCCGCGCTGGCTTCCGGGAGAACGCGGGGAACTGCGGCGTGTGGTCGATGAACATATTCGAAAAACTGTCGCCCGGACGGACGGCGTCGAGGATTTCGAGATCGTCAACGAGCCGCTCGCGCCGGAACGGGACCTTTTCGCGGAGAGGCTTGGCGACGGCTATATCAACGACGCGTTCCGGACCGCGCGGCAGGCCGCTCCCGGGGCGCGCCTGATGCTCAACGAATTCGGCCTGTTCGGAAACGTCGCGCGGAACAACCGCAATCGCGACCGTTATTTCGATCTCGCGAAACGACTCATAGATTCAGGAACGCCGATCGACGTTATCGGCATTCAGGCGCACAACAACGGCGAATGGTTTGAACCTGCCGACGTCGCCGAAACGCTCGCCCGGTACGGAACGCTGGGCAGGCCCTTGCAGATCAGCGAGTTCAGCGCCCAGACCCGCGAATTCGACGATCGGTCGAAGCCGTTGGCGATCTCCGGCGATCATCGGAGCGGTTTGTGGAACGATGACCTGCAGGCCGAATTCTGCCGCGAGTTCTACACCGTCGCGTTCGGCGATCCGAACGTCGAGGCGATCGTCGCGTGGGGCCTCGACGACAAGCGCGCGTGGCTTCCGGGAGTCGGGCTGATCGACGCTCAAAACCGGCCGAAGCCCGCGTTCGAGGCGCTTCGGCGCCTGATCCTCGAAGATTGGCGGACCGATCTCGCCTCCCGGCCGAATGCGTCGGGCGAAGTTTGGTTCCGCGGATTTCGAGGCCGATACGAGGTAACGGTCGAATCCGGCGGGAAGATCGTGAAAAAGACGTTCGACCTTCGGCAAAACTTCGGAAACCGTTGGTTAATCGAGCTTTAATCAGAATGCAGATGCAAGCGGATTCGATCTCGATCAAAAACACCGGCGTCTTTTTCGCCGCCGACACGGTCGCCGCGGCACCGACCGTCACGATCGAAACGGAGATCGTCGAGGGCGGCGTCGAGGCGATCCGCGCGATCGCCGGCGAATGGGCCGGACTTTGCGCCGAGTCCGGCGACGAGCAGCCCTTTTCGCGGCCGGAATGGTTCGAAGCGTTCGTCTCGGTCTATGAAACGCGCGTCAAACTTCTGACGGCACGATGCGACGGAAAGCTCGTCGCCGTGCTGCCGCTCGTCGCCGGCCCGGGCGCGCTCCACGGAGTGCCGGTCAAAACGCTCGGCGCGGTGTTCAACCTTCAAACTCAGCGCTTTGATCTGATCCATACCAACGATCGCGGTTTGCGCCGGCCGATCACCGAGGCCCTTTGGCGCGCGATCCGTTCGATCGCCGGCTGGACGATGCTCGAGATGCGGCTCGTTCCGGCGGACAGTTGGCTGAACGACGTCCTCGAAGCGGCGGCGCGCGATGGATTCGCGACCGGGGTTTGGGAGATGGACGCCGCGCCGTTCGTCGGGTTGCCGGCGAATGCAGAACGCGAGGCGGCGGTCTCGGAGTTCGCCGCGGGCCTGAAGCGGCATTTTCGATACGAACTCAAACGCCGCCTGAAGCGTTTGAACGAGACCGGCGAAGTGCGTTTCGAACGAACCGAAGGGTATTCTCCCGAATCGATGGACCGATATCTCGAACTTGAACGGCGAAGCTGGAAGGGCGAGGCCGGAACGGCGGCAGCCTGCGATCCGCGCACCGCGCGGCTCCATCACGAGTTCGCTAGCCGCGCGTCCGATCGCGGCGCGATCGAATTCTACGAACTGACGCTCAACGGCGAGCCGATCGCGATCAGCATCCTGTTGCGCTTCGGCGCGAAGACGATTTTCTGGAAGACGTCGTTCGATGAATCGCGGGCCCGTTTCTCGCCCGGAAATCTTCTGATCAAACATTTTATCGACGACGCGATACGTGCCGGATCGGATGAGCTCGACATGCTCTCACCGGCGACCGACTATAAAAAGGCGTGGGCGACCGGCGAGCGGCGCCACGTCGCGTTCTATGCATTTCGGCCGGGAATCATCGGTCGTGCGTTCAGCGTTTGGAAATTCGGCGCGATTGCGTATTTGCGTAGATTCAAGACACCCCGAGGGGGAAAGCGATGAGGAATAAAGAAATCGATCTCGGCCCGGAACGCATATACAGGTTCTTGCTGGCAACCATCGGGTTGGTGGTCTTGTTGAGCACTGCTTCGGTCATCGCCGATGGATTGGCGGGCCATGACTCGGTCGTTGCGCACAAACTTATGAAGCTGTTCTACGTTGACCTGGAAGAGAACGTGCCTTCCTTCTTTTCAACACTCTTGTTGGCTTTGGCATCCGGCGTGCTTTTCCTCGTTGCCTTTCTTAAGCGCCGCGACAAAGATCGTTACGCGGCCGAATGGATGATTCTCGCGTTGGGCTTTCTCGCAATGTCGTTTGACGAGATGGCTGCCGTTCACGAGCGCCTGATCGAACCGATGCGGGAGCTTCTTGGCGACGGCCAACTCGGGATCTTCTACTTCGCGTGGGTCATCCCGATGGGCCTGCTCGTACTGATCCTCGGTGTTTTGCTATTTGGTTTTTGGTGGAATCTTCCGTTGCGGACGAAGATCGGGTTCTTTGTCGCCGGCTCGATCTTCCTTGGCGGCTCTCTCGGGTTCGAGCTCCTTGAAAGCGTTCAGACGGAGAAATTCGGAATGGACACGCCGGCATATGTTGCGATGGTTACGATCGAAGAAGCGATGGAGATGGTCGGCATCGCGTTCTTCGTAAAGACGCTGATCATCTACGCGTACGAAACCTACGGCGAAGTCGAACTCAAGGTCTTCAGCGCGGCGGCGGTCAAATCGCCGGAGGCTCTCGGCGAGCGGATCTAGAAGAACATGATGGGGATCGATCACATCGATTCAACAAGCGATTTTGCGGCGCTGCGCGACGATTGGCGGCGCCTCTTTCGCATTTCAGCCGCGACGCCGTTCCGCGCGTTCGAATGGGCCTCCGCCTGGTTCGATTGGTTCGGCGCGGACCGCCGCGCTCTGATCCTCAGAGCGTTCGCCGGCGGAGAACTCGTCGCGATCCTGCCGCTCTATGTCGAGGATTCTCGGATGATCGCGATGCGCGTCACTCGGGTCGGCGTTGTCGGCGATGAGACCGGCGGGGCCGATCATCTCGGGCTGATCTCAGCTCCGGGATTTGAATCAGCTGCGGCCCGAGCGTTCGTGTCTTTCCTGCAAGATCAAAACCGGTTCGGCATTATCTCATTCGGCGCCGTCGATGCCGATTCGAAGCTTTCGAACGCGGCCTCGGATGCGGGCTTCGAAAGCGAGATCGAGTCCGTCTGTCCGGGAATCGAGCTTGCCGAAGGCTGGGAGCGCGTGCTGCGGTCATCAAAACGGGCCGACAATTTCAAGCGGCGCCTCCGCAAACTCGAAGCGCACGACGGTTTTGAGTTTAGATCGGTGACGGACCCGGCCGACGTCGGCGAAGCATTTGAGCGCTTTTTCGAACTTCACGAAGCGCGTTGGCGCGCCGCCGGCGGATCGGAGTTGAGCGGCCACCCGCGGCTGGCTGGCTTTCATCGCGACGCCGTCGGCAGAATGGCCGGAGCGGGCCTTGCGCGATTCGACGAGATCTGGGTCGAGGGGAAATGCCGGGCATCTGTCTATGGTCTTGAATCGGCCGGCCGCTTTCATTATTTCAACGCCGGCTACGATCTCGATTGGGCGTCGAAAAGCGTCGGGCTTGTATTGATAGGCCTCTCCGTTCGCTCGGCGATCGAACGCGGCGTCGATTACTACGATTTCCTGCGCGGCGACGAAGCTTACAAATATGACTGGTCTAACCGCGAAACGGTTCTCGTCGCGGCGCGATTCGCGCGGCGCTCGCTGCCGGTCACGGCGCTCGAAGCGGCGCGCGGTGCGAACCGTGCGGTTGCCACGGCGATGAAGCGGATGTTGCCGGCCGGGCTCGCCGAAGTTCTCAAGGCCCAGAAACGCAAACTCGCGCGACGCCGGCTCGGCGCGGTCGAACCGGAGCCCGAAACCGTATGAACCAGAAGCTCTCGGTCGTCATCATCGGACGGAATGAGGAACGCGGCATCGCGCGCTGCGTCGACGCGGCGCGGGCGGCGGCGCTCGAGATCGGCGGCGCAGAGATGATCTTCGTCGATTCCGCTTCGACCGATCGGACCGTCGAGATCGTCGAATCGATGGGTGTCGAGGTCGTTCGCCTCGACGCATCGCTGAAGCTCTCTCCGTCGGCGGGCCGTTACGCGGGATCGCTCCGCGCGACGGGCGACCTGATCCTCTTCATCGATGCCGACACCTTGGTCTATCAAGGTTTCCTGTCCGAGGCACTGCCGCGCTTCGAGCGCGCCCCGCGTGTCGCCGGCATCAACGGGCGCATCGACGACCTCGACGAGAACGGCGATGTCGTTCCCGGCGCCGAGGACCGTTTCGACGAGGTCGCGAGCGTCAAATGGCTGCGCGGGCCGTGTTGCCTTTTCCGGCGCGAGGCACTGATGTCGGTCGGCTCGTTCAATCCGCATCTGGCGGTCGAAGAAGAGGCAGAGCTCGGGCTCAGGCTGCGTTCGGCCGGATGGGAACTTGAACTGATCCCGGTCCCGATGGGTTGTCACACGCGCTTCTTTCACCATCAGAGCCTGCAGAGCGTTGTCGGCGCGTTCCGCCGCGATGTCGTCGTCGGCCGTCTCGGCGAGATGACGCGAACGGCGGCATACGCGTTCCGTGCGGGAAACGGGTTCGAATTCTGCTGGATGCGGCTCAACACGACGATCCTGTTCGCGGCCTGGATGTTCTTCGGGCTCATCTGTCTCGCGCTTCCCGCGACGCTGCATCCGGCGGCTTTGTTCGGGGCGGTCTCGATCTTCGGGTTCGCGCTCGTGCTGGCGAAAAAGAAAAGCCTCCGCCACGCGCTGGTCTTCATTCCCGCCAAGTTCCTTTGTTTCGTCGATGTCGTCGCGGGGATCAACAAGCTTCGTCTTCACGACCCTGCCGATTACTTTCAAAAGCGCGGCCCGGCCTGATGGCGAGCAGCTTTATCAATTATCAACTCTCAATCATCAATTATCAGTTAAGCTCCGATCGAAAATCGCACGCTCTCCGATTCTCAGCTATCTCCGTACTCTCTTTGCCGAAAACGCCCGCGATTTAATAGAATTTAGCGAACAATGATAAACGCAAACATGATCGGGTTCGAGAACCTGCCGCAAACCATCCCCCATTTCTGCCTTGAATCGTTCCGGCGTAACGATAAGCCGGACGCATTGAGTTACAAGCTGAACGACGTTTGGGAGCATCTTTCCGGTTCGCGCGTGATCGAAAAGATCAGGAACGTCGCGCTCGGATTGGCCGAGTTCGGCGTCCGCGCCGGCGACAAGATCGCGATCATTTCCGAGAACCGGCCCGAGTGGTCGATCGTCGATCTCGCGATGCTTTCGCTGCGCGCCGTCAATGTTCCGATCTACACGACGCAGGCCGTCGAACAGATCCGGTACATTCTCGAAGATTCAGGGGCGAAGATGCTCTTCGTTTCCGGCAAGAAACTATGGAAGCACGCCGAGCGTGCGGCGCAGAGCGTCGAGCGGCTGGAGAAGATCGTCTTCTTCGAGGACGATTCGCTGCCCGAGAACGACAACCGCGCGATCCTGTTGTCAGACATCGAAAAAGCAGGCGTCGAGGCCGAGAAGATCGATTCACAGAGTTTTGACCGTATGCTCGACGCGATCCGGACCGACGATCTGGCGACGATCATTTACACATCGGGGACGACCGGCGAACCGAAAGGCGTGATGCTGACGCACGAGAATTTCGTCTCGAACGTCGTTTCCATCTCGAAGGGTTTGCCGATATCCAAGGCCGATCGGTCGCTCGCCGTTTTGCCCCTGTCGCATATTTTCGAGCGCGCCGTATTTTACGTGCTCTGCTCCAACGGCGTCGCGATCCATTATTGCGCCGCGTTCGATCAGCTGGCTGGACATCTGCAAGAGGTCAAGCCGACGATAATGACCGCCGTTCCGAGGCTTTTCGAGCAGGTCTATCACAAGATCGTCAAGAAAGGGAAGGCGGCAGGCGGCTGGAAGACGCAGCTCTTCGAATGGGCGCTCGGCATCGGGCAGGAGTACTGGGCGGCGAAGGACGCGCACCGGGCGATCTCGCCGGTTCTGGCAGCCAAACACGCGCTCGCGAGCAAACTGGTCTTTTCAAAATGGCGCGAGGGCGTCGGCGGACACCTCAGGTTCTTCGTTTCGGGAGGCGCGCCGCTTTCGAAAAAACTGTCGTTCGCGTTCTGGGCGGCCGGGATCCCGATTCTTCAGGGCTACGGAATGACCGAGGCCTGCATCACCTGCGCGAATCGCCCGGAAGACAACAAGGTCGGCTCGATCGGGGTTCCGTTCGACGGGATCGAGATGAAGATCGCCGAAAAGGACGGCGAGGTCCTGATCCGCGGCAGAAACGTGATGCAGGGCTATTTCAACAAACCCGAGGAGACGGCGAAGGTGCTCGACGACGAAGGCTGGTATCACACGGGCGACGTCGGCTATCGGGACGAGGACGGGCATTTCTACATCACCGATCGTCTGAAGGACCTGTTCAAGCTTTCGAACGGCAAATACGTCGCCCCTCTCCAGGTCGAAAGCCTGCTCAAGCAATCGCCGCTCGTCGCGCAACCGGTCGTCGTCGGGTCGGGCCGCAAACAGGTCGGGGCGCTGATCGTGCCGGACTGGGACTCGCTGAAACAGGTTCTTGCCGAGGAAGGAATAACGACCAACGGGAGCCGCGAGGAATTGTGCGAGAACCCGTATGTCGTCAAGCGCGTGCAACAGGAAGCGATCGAGCTGACGCGCGAGCTCAGCGATTTCGAACGCGTCAAGCGCGTTTATCTTCTGCCGCGCGAGTTCTCGATCGACAAAGGCGAAATGACGCCGACGCTGAAAATCAAGCGGAGCGTCATCGACGAGAAGTACGAAGAAGCGATCGACGAGATCTGCGGAAGCTAGCCCTGCGCTGCTCGACCAGCAACTTTCACATTGACAGTCCGGAAGGGTTGCTTGCGCCCGCTTGAGAATGTGGCGCGAACAGGCTCGGTGTCAGCGGTGATCGGGCTCCTCAAACTCGAATCCCGTCAGAGGATGGCGGACGCAAGCAACCCTTCCTGACTGCGAATGGGAAACCAGTCGGGTCAGGGCAAACGGCTTCTGAGAC
>CAZARD010000043.1:0-32289 GCA_964487505.1 uncultured Blastocatellaceae bacterium
CGATCGCTCCCGCGATCGGGCCCCCTTACTTCGTGCGGGGTTCTGCATCGCGGGAGTTGCGCGTTTACGCGTGACCGAGCGTCGGCGAATCGATGCCGGGCGGGTAATCGGGAGTTCAGTCACGAATCGAGAAGCGCGACGGCCCAAAGGCGATCGCTCCCGCGATCGGGCCCCCTTACTTCGTGCGGGGTTCTGCATCGCGTCAACTCGCACGTGTTACGCACTGAAGCGCATCTTCGCGCCCAAGTCGCGCAATCGAGGTCCGATCGCCGATTCGTCGAGGACCTTGGTTCGTCCGTCGCGGAAGATCTCGCGGCCGGCAACGATCGTTAGCTTCACGTCGCGCGCGCTCGATGCAAAAACGAGCGACGAATAGATATCGTGAACCGGTTGTTGGGCGATGTTTGCGAGAGAGACGACGATCAGATCGGCCTGCTTGCCCTCAGTCAGCGTGCCTATTTCGTCCCCGAACCCGAGCGCCCGAGCGCCGCCGATCGTCGCCGTTTCGATCATCTCGCGTGGCTGCAGGAAACGCGAGGCCGCGCCCGAATTGCGTGCCAAAAGCGCCGCGAAACGGGCCTCTTCGAAAAGGTCGCAAACATTGTTCGACGCCATCGAATCACTCCCAAGCCCGACCTTGATCCCGCGCGAAACGAATCTTTCGAACGGCGCCGTGCCGTGCCCGAACTTCGCATTCGACTTCGGGCAATGCGCGATCCGCGAATCCGACGCCGCGATCAGATCGATGTCCCGGTCCGAAACTCGTACGCAGTGTGCGAGCAGAGGCTTGGCGCGAAGCACGCCGATGCGATCAAAGAACTCGATCGTCGAACTCACCGGGTGACGGAATTCGAATCCGAATTTCGGATAGACGGCCGCAAAGAACCCGCTTCCGTCGAGCATAAGATCCTCTTCCATTACCGACTCAGAGGCGTGAATCGTTATCGGGACATCATCGTGGAGCGCATAATCGGCGATCAGCCGGAAGAGCGATTCGCTTACCGTGTAAGGCGCGTGGGGCGAGATGCCAATCCGGACGAGCGCGGTCTGCGACGCGCGGAGAGTCTCGAACTTGGCGCGAAGCGCCTCAAAGTCCCGGTCGGCGGTCCGGTTGTCTGGCGAGAACTCGGTTTCCTGGAAGACCGTCCCGCGAAGCCCCGCGGTTGTTAACGCACGGAGGCCGGCCGTCCCGACGCGCGCGATGTCGCCGAAGCAGGTCACGCCGGCGCGGGCGCCCTCGAGCGCGCCCGCGAGTGCCGACAACTCGATATCGTCCGCGTCGAAACGATCGCCCCGGGTCGTCGTGATCTTGATCAGCCAGTTGTGAAAATCGTGGTCGAACTCGTCCGCGAATCCGCGCATCGCGGTCAGTTCGAGATGGGAATGGACGTTGACGAGCCCCGGCATTATTGCGGCTTCGCCAAGATCCTCGACATCGGCTTGCGGATAAGATTCGGCCACTGCGGATAGCTCGCCGACATCGACGATCCGATCGCGGTCGATCACAACGGCGCCGTCCGCGATCGGCGGCTCGGAGACTGGAACGACAAATCGCGCTGTCAGGATCTTCATCGCTTCTGTTCGCGAAATCTCTTGAGGATCGACGAAACGTAAGCCCTTGTCGAGGGGATGCCGATCGATCGAATGAACTCTTCTTCTGTGATCCGCGACGGATCGGCGACTCCCCGGGTCCATTCGTCGACGCGGCTCTGGCCGGCATTGTAGGCCGCGAGCATCATCGCGTTCTCGGCGGCGAAGTCGTGGTATCGTTCGCGGAGTTTTTCGAGATACCAACAGCCGATCTGAATGTTGCGCTCAGGATCCCGGAGCAGCGCGTTCACGTTATCTGCCGATTGTTTTTCGAACTCCTTGAGACCCGTTTCGCGCGCCCATTCGCGAGCGACGGTCGGCGTCACCTGCATCAAACCGACCTCGGCATCCGCTCCGACCATCCAGGCGCGAAAATAGGTCTCTTCGTAGATGATGCTCCAGACGAGACGGTCGTCCAGCCGGTAAACGGTGGACTGGCGAAGAATCACCTGATCGTAGCGATGAATCCAATAACTGTTCAGCGCATAGGCCGACACGACGCCGACGATGGCGAGAGAAACGAGAACCGCGGCGATTGACAAGGGGCGGCGCATAGCGGCGACTGAACAAGATTGCGTCGGCCTCAGTTCGGCCTTCTGAACACGCTCCAACGATCGGAAGGACCGAATCGCGAATCGGGCCCCTCGTAACCGCGCTCGACGTTGCGCGAGATATGGCCCTGGAGCCATACGTCGGCTTCAATATATGAACCGACACTGATCGACGCGCCCGAGACCGCGTGTTCGTTTGCGATGATCTCCAACAAGAAATTCTTCAACGCGACACGGAACCAGAAAAGGTCGGAACCGGACCGCGGGTTTCGGATGGATTCGAACTCGACGATCCGTCCGCGGAGCCGCCAGACATTCTCGTCGGCGTCCGTCTCGCCAAGCGTTCCCTGAAGATTCTCCCATTGAAACGGGAGTCGCTCATCGACGATCGCCGCTTGATACGCGAGACCGCAAAGTCCGACCGAGATCACGCTCGCCTCGAGTGTCCGGGCGTCGAGTTCGGTCAGATTCTGGAGTTTGAAAAGCACCTCGCCCTCGCCGATGTACCCGTGGATATAGGCCAGCCCCTCGTACGAGAACTCCGTCATCACCCAGGGTGAAATTCTCGTCCGGTGGCGCGCGCGAAACCCCGGCCGGCAGTCGGCATAGATCACCTCGCCCGGCCGCGGCTCATAGAGCACGGTCCAGACCTCGAGCCCCTTTCCGATCTTCAAGCACCGGCCGTGGATCGTTCCGTCATCGCGGCGCGCGGACGAAGCTTCGCCAAGCACGCCGACGTCTTCGACAAGACGGTCGAACGCGGCTTCGTTGGGAACTTCGATCCCTATGGCCTGAAACGCGATATCCATCATTCAGTCCCGACCGGCGACGACGCGGTCCTTTTCGGCGGACCCGCATCTTCGGTCATCGAAGGCGAGTCCGAACGCGCCGGGAAGCTGTCGTTCCGGAGCATTTCGGAAAAGAGATCGACATCGTAATCGGCCTCGCGCGCCATCGATTGCCTGATCTCGATCACAACTTCGAGGAATTTGGGTCGGCGGTACATATTGATCAAACAGGGGTAATTGTCGAACGTACGGGTTCAATCGTCAAGCGACTTCAGAGACTGTGTACAAGAAACTCCGGAGTCACGACGGCCGGGGAAAAAAAGCCGGCGGCGGCGTTGAAGAGCCTGATGCGGGCCTGTTTGCGAACATTTGCCAGATGGCCGAAATTCCAGGTCACGAGATAGTCGATCTTGTGAAACGACGCGAGAGCGACGTGGACGGCATCGGCCATGAACTTGCGGTGAAATATCCCTCGCGAAAGGTATCCTTCGGCGAGGATCGCGACCTCTTCGGAGATCTCAAGTTCCGAAAGCGGCTTGATGAGATTCAAATACGCGGTCCGGTGTGGCTCGGCCACCCGTTCAAGTTCGCGTCTCACGAGTATCGAACTGAAAACGCTGTATTCCGAAAGTTCGTGCTCCCACCAGCGGATCGTCAGATCGCGGCGAAACGGTTCGCCGTTGTCGAGATAAGCGCCGACGACCGACGTTTCGAGATAAAGTGACTGCTTCATCGGAAAGGCTACGTTCGCAATTCCGCGGCGCGAAGTCAACCGGCGCCCGAAACTACTTTTCGATCGGCGAAAAGATCACCTTCGAATTCTTGAAGTCGAACGTCAGCCGATAATTCTTCAGGAAGTTGCCGCCAAGGATACCGGACTGGCGGAAACCTGACGCTTCGTTGATCACGTCGAGATCGAGCGCGACCGCCTTCACGCTCTCGCGCGAGTGCGAACCGAACGTCACCCGGGGCAAAAGGAACGACTTCACGCCCTCGGTCACGCCGGCCGCCCCGATCACCCGCATCGTTTCGTCCTGCGCGAACCGGCTGATCTGTTCGGAAACCGCAAGCTCATCCGAGATGACCGAAACGCTCGCGCCCGTATCGACGATGAAGTTTAGATTGTTTTCGAGCCCCTCAAGCTGAACTTCACCGCTCAAGAACCCGCTTGACGTCAGCCGCAACGGCTGAAACAGCGCGTCGTTCGGGACCAGTCCGAGTTCCTCCGCGACATCCTTTCGCACGAGCGAGAACTCTTTCTTTCCGTAATCGATCGTCGTCAGGAATTTCGAGATCAGCGAAAGCCCGATGTAACCGTCGATGCGCTCGTCGTTCGAATGGAAATCCCGAATGTAGACCGGAACGTTCCGGACCCGCACTCCGCCAATACTCACCGATCGCAGGAATCCGTAGATGATCTCAAACTTTCCGTTGCCGCCGATGGCGCGTGCCAGCCCGCCGCGCGTCACGGATTTGACGTCGAGACGCTCGGCGGTCTCGCGCGAAATGACGCTGATCCCGGATCCGGTGTCGAGGATAAACCGGAGCGGTTCGTCGCTGCGGTTAATGCGGACCGTGACAAGCGGCCGATCGCGAATGAGTTCGATGTTGACCGTATCGCGCGGCGCCCCGCCGACGTCGTACAGCGACGACCGCTGGCCAAGGAACGTCAGAAAATTGATGAGACCCTTGATCCTGTCGCGCCGCTCTCCATCGGACGAAGACGAAACGATCAAAAACCTGCGATAGGCGTCGGCCGCGTCCTTGTAACGCTCGGCGCGCGCCGAGACCTGGGCCAGTGAGAAGACGTAATCCGGGTCGCCGGGCTCGAGATACGTTGCGTTGCGAAGATTTCCGATCGCTTCGTCGAGCCGGTTCTCGTAGAAATCGAGCATCCCGAGGCCGGCCCATCCGAGGGCCTCCTTCTTGTCGATCTTAAGCGCATTGATGAAAACAGCTTCGGCTTCGCGGAAATTCCCGGCGTTCAGCAGAGTCGCTCCGAGCACCGCAAACGCGTATGAGTTCGTCGGCTCAGCTTTTGCGACCTCGAACGAAAGCTCGTACGCTTCGAGGAGTTTTTTCTGTTTCAGGACCAGAAACGCCAGTTTCAGCCTGGCGGTCGAATTCGTCGGCGATTGCGCGACCAACTGTCGAAGGATCTTCTCGGCCTCTTCCAACCGGCCCTTGCGAACGAGCTTGTCGGATTGCTTGATCAGATAGCGCGCATCGTCGTCGGATTGGCGGACATCGTCCGCGCCCTGCGTGACCAATGCGCCGAACATCAGAAGCGCGGACAGCGCGGCGGATATGAAAAGGAAAGGACGTCGGGTTCCGACAAATCCAAGGACTCCAAATCTCATACAAATGCTCCTTTCCAGCGTTCTGAATTGTCTTTTTGCGGCTATTTCAGGATCTCGCCAGTCTTCATCGACCAAAGCACCAGATCGAGCTCGTCGAAGTCGATCCCGGATCGTCTTGAAAGCTGTCTCAGTAGTTCTTCGACCCTTAGATACTTAGAACGAGTATTTGGTGGCTTGGGTTCGTCGATAATTTTCAACTCCGCCATGCATCGCAGAACGTGCTTGTCGAGGATCGCGTAGCCCTTGAATCCGATATTCCTCAGGAAATGGCTCGCTTCCTTGTAGCCCAACCCCTTGATGCCCTTCTCTTTGACAAGCCAATCGCGGCGTGCGAGCGGATCGGCGAAAGCGTCGAGTCTTTCGTAGAGCCGCAATCCGCAGTCGGCTTCGAGAAACGCGCGCGAGGCGACGATGTAGCGCGACCGGGCCCGTGGATAACGGTGACGGCCGACCAGGGCGTTCATCAGCTCTTCGTGCGTTCCGGTTTTCAACAACGGACGAACGGCCTCGATCGACCGCAGTCCCATTCGCGCCGAACAACCGCCGGTAAAGAAGCAGAACACCATTTCTTCCCAGATCCGGCCATCGTCTTTTGACCGCCAAACGGCCGCGAATTCATCCAGTTTCGCGCGGATCTCATCGCGTCGTTCGCCGTGCGCCCGCCTTATGTTTTCAATCGTTGAGGATTCACGCTCTTTCTTCACGGAATGGAGAAAATTCTATGCCCTTTGAGGCCGAATTGCAACGTTTTTGTTGCGGACGGAGATATCCCCGCGGGATGCGTTTCAAACGTCGGACGGCGATCCGACATGGCCCGGCGGGCAAAAATCCTCTTGACTTTTGAAATTCATGATGTATAAGTGTGTATTGTTGTTTCCATAAGCAACGATTAATCGTGGACATCCGGGAAATGGCGCGGAACATCGAATGCAGGGAGTGTCCGAGCGGATCGCTCGACCGGTCGGACTTGAAAAGGCCGCCGCCGTTCGTGCTATACTTGCGATAGCCTTTCTCGATTTTGAAAGAGCCCGCCGCAAACACGAACCATAAACAAGAGAATCGATGAGAAGTTTCAATATTAGATCTATCCTTTTTGTTGCCGTCTTCGCGTGCGCGACGTTCCTCGCGAACACGGCCGGCGCGCAGGTCTACACGCGTCCCGCGACGCCATCGCCGACCCCGAAACCGTTGCTGCAGGACATCAAGGTGGTCCCTCAGGGCGGTTCGACAACGACGACGACTCAAAAACCGCCGGTCGGGATCATGAAAACCGCGGACGCGACCTCGGTTTACCCGACACTGGCCGACGTCCAGATTCCGGGATATTCGGGCGTTCTCGTCGAAACGCTTGACGGAAAGACCGTCGTCGACAGTTATTCGACCTATTCGTTCAATCCGGCGTCGAACGTCAAGATCGCCACGGCTTATGCGGTCCTGAGAACCTTCGGACCCGACTTCAGGTTCCAGACAACCGTCTGGACCGACGGACAGATCGATACGTCCACGCGGACCCTGGTCGGCAATCTCTACGTTTCCGGCCGTGATCCGATGTTCAATCTCGAACACGGCGTGCGGCTCGCGTACGAACTCAACAATCTCGGGATCCAGAACATCAGCGGCGACGTCATCGTGACCGACAATTTCGCGATGAACTACAGCATGTCGCCGGTCGCGTCGGGGAACAATCTGCTCGCAACGCTCGATGCCGGGCGACGCAATGCGGCGACCAGCAAGGCTTGGCAGAACTATCTCGTCAACTCGGGCAAATTCGGCCAGATCATTTCGCTCCCGTCCGTTTCGGTTTCGGGCAGCGTTTACGTCCAGCCGATGCCGAGCAATCTGCGACAGTTGTTCACACACGAGTCGGCGCCGATGAAGGAGATACTGAAGGTCACGCTGAGCTACTCGAACAACTTCCTTTCCGAACGCCTCGGCGATATGGTCGGCGGCGCGTACCGCGTCGCGCAGATCGTCCAGCAGGGCGCCGGCGTCCAGCCGCAGGAATTCGTACTGCAGACCTCGAGCGGACTCGGGATAAACCGCGTCACGCCGCGGGCGATGATGAAGCTCCTGCGCGCGCTTCGAAGCGATCTTTCGCGCTACAAGCTCGGATTTTCGGACGTGATGCCCGTCGCGGGCATCGACAAAGGCACTCTCGAGGGCCGGTTCGATTCGGATTTCGCGCGCGGCAGCGTCATCGGCAAGACCGGAACGCTCGGTAACACCGACGGCGGCGTGAGCGCGCTCGCCGGCGAGATCGGGACGCGCGGCGGCACGCTCCTTTTCGTGATCTTCAACCAGCGCGGCAGCGTTCCGCGGTTCAGGGCGTTCCAGAACAGCTACGTGTCCACGATCCAGGGCCAGTTCGGCGGCGCCGCGCCGATGAACTACAACGCGATATCGCTGGATGTACGCGTCGCGAACACGCGGGTCACCTATCCCGAGACCCGGCCGCGAGTGAACTGATCCGCGACCGATCGCTATTCTCAGGAGCCGCTCTCTGCGGCTCCTTTTTCGTTTGCAACGCCGAACGTTTCAATCCATAATTCAACGTTGATTTCCACGCCCCCGACCCCGATCAGTGATGGCAGAAGACGCGAAGAAGAACAACGAAGAGAGCGCTGCCGAAGAGCCGGATTCCGCCGAGCCGACAACGAAGCAAACGAGCGTCGCCAGATCCGCGGGCGTCGTCTCGATCGCGGTGATGTTCTCGCGCGTTCTCGGGCTCGTCCGTGAGCAGATCTTCGCCTACTATTTCGGTGCCGGCTTTCTTTACGACGCATATCAGGCCGCCTTCACGATCCCGAACGTCCTTCGCGATCTTTTTGCCGAAGGCGCGCTTTCGGCGGCGTTCGTCAAGGTTTTCACGGATTACCAGATCAAAAAGGGCGAGCAGGCGGCCTGGCGGCTTGCAAGCCTTGTTCTGAACGCGCTTGCGGTCGTGCTCAGCGTCTTCGTGATCGTAGGGATTCTTCTCACGCCATATCTTGTGTCGGTCGTCGCCGCGGGCTTCTCGCCGGAAAAGGCGGCGCTGACGGTGACGATGACGCAGGTGATGTTCCCTTTCATCCTGCTTGTGGCGTTGGCGGCCGTCGCGATGGGCGTTCTGAACACCAAGGGCGTCTTTGGCATTCCGGCGTCGGCCTCGACCGTCTTCAACATCGTTTCGATCCTTTTCGGTCTCGGCTTCGCGTATTGGCTCGCCGGCGGAAGTTGGGAATCTTCCGGCGACAAGTCGATGATCCCGTCAGGAACCGCGCAATGGGCGATCATCGGAATGTCGATCGGCACGCTGATCGGCGGCGGAGCGCAGTTCCTGATGCAGGTCCCATCGCTCCTGAAGGTCGGATTCAGGTTCTCGCCGATCCTAAGTTTCACCGATGAAGGCGTCCGCCGGATAATGCGCCTGATGGCCCCGGCGATCATCGGAACTTCGGCGGTCCAGATCAACGTTCTCGTGAACCTTGCGGTCGTTTCGGGTATCGACGGCGGCCGGAGCTGGCTTAGCTACGCGTTCCGGCTGATGCAGTTCCCGATCGGGGTCTTCGGTGTCGCCGTCGGAACGGCGTCGATCCCGGTCCTCTCAAGGATGGCCAGCGAAGAGAAGCTGACCGATTTTCGAGACACCTTGTCGGACTCGATGAAGCTGATCTTCCTGCTCACCGTGCCGTCGGCCTGCGGCCTGGTCGTTCTGAGCGAACCGATCATCCGTCTGCTTTATCTGCACGGAGGGGCCTTCAAAGAGTCGGATGTTCCGATGACGGCCTACGCGCTCGCGGGCTATTCGATCGGACTCACCGGTTATGCGGCGATCAAGGTGCTATCGCCGGCATTTTACGCGCTTGACGATGCGCGGACGCCGATGCTGATCGCGCTCGGCTCGATCATCGTCAATGCCGGCGCGAGCTTTGCGTTCCGCGAATTGCTGGCGGTCTATCAACTCGGCCACGTCGGCGTGGCGCTGGCAACATCCTCGGTCGCGCTCGTTAACTTTTTTGCGCTTGCGCTGATGATGCGTCGCCGCATCAAGCGGCTCAACGGCCGGACGATAACCGCGGCATTCGTAAAGATCCTGATCGCTTCGGTATTGATGTCGTTGGTCTGCTGGTTCAGCTTCAAATCACTTCACGCGATGCTCGGCGGGGCCGGGATCGTCGCCAAAGCCGTCGAGTGCTTCGTCCCGATCGGCCTCGGCGGTCTGATCTTCTTTGCCGCGGCCAAACTCCTTCGGGTCCACGAGGTCGATAAGATCTACCGGACCGTGGCCAGAAAGCTCGGCAGGGCGGGATGAGGACGCGATTCGTTCCCGCGTTGCGTCAGAGGACTGACAGGAATTGGTCGTCGCTGACGCGACGCAATCGAACGGCCCGATTTCCCGTGGGTTGAAACCCACGTCTAAAGTCAGATGATCGCTCCGCGATCGGAAGCACGCCCGCGGATTTCGATTCCGGATATTGCAGCGTCGGCCTGAGTCCGACCGAGTGATTGCGATGAAACGGTCTTCGGAACGGCAAACCCCTTCCTTTCATTGATTGGACATCTACCGTCGCGCCGAAATTGCACCTTTCAGACAGACTCGGAACGTTGGTCCCGGGCTGTCATTTCCAATTCCAGATTCCCGATCTCGGTTAGTCGCCGATCATCGCCTTGAACTCCTCCTCGCCCAGAACCGCGACGCCCAGTGACTCGGCCTTCGTCAGTTTCGATCCGGCGTCGCTTCCGGCGATGACAAAATCGGTCTTTTTCGAGACCGAACTCGCCGTCCGGCCGCCGCGTTGTTCGATCAGACGCGCCGCCTCGTCGCGGGTGTACGACTCGAGCTTTCCGGTCAAAACGAACGTCTTGCCGACGAACCGCTCGTCCAGATTCGCGACCGCTTCCGAGTCGATCTCGGTCTTGACGCCGGCCGCTTGAAGACGGGCGACGATATCGAGGTTGGCCTCGTCGCGGAACCATCCGAAGACGCTCTCGGCGACGGTCAGACCGATCTCCGGAATGTCGTCGAGCTGCCCGACCGACGCCGTTTTCAGATTCTCGATGTCGCGAAAGTGATTCGCGAGGATCTTCGCGTACCGCTCGCCGACGTGCCGTATGTCAAGCCCGAACAACAGCCGCTGCAATCCCCTGGATTTCGAGTTCTCGATCTGGTCCAGCACCTTTGAAGCCGACTTTTCAGCCATCCGCTCAAGCCCGGCGAGGGTCTCGAGGTCGAGTCGATAGAGATCGGCGACGTCGTGCACGATCCCGCGGTCGACAAGCTGCTCGATCAGGACATCGCCCAAGCCCTCGATGTCCATCGCCTTGCGCATCGCAAAATAGCCGAGCCGCGCCTTGAGCTTTGCCGGGCAGACCGGGTTCGAACACCGTCGCACGGCCTCACCCTCGGGCCGGATCGCGTCGAATCCGCAAATCGGACAGCTACGCGGAAACTCGTATTCGGTCTCGGCGCCGGTGCGCCTCGATTCGACCACACCGAGCACCTGCGGGATGATCTCGCCGCTCTTTTCGATGTTGACGAAGTCGCCGATCCGGATCCCGAGCCGTTTGATCTCGTCCTCGTTGTGCAGGCTTGCGCGCGAGACGGTCGTGCCCGCGAGCAGGACCGGCTCGAGCTCGGCGACCGGCGTCAGCGCGCCCGTGCGTCCGACCTGGACGGTTATCCCGTTCAGCCGGGTCGTCGCCTGCATCGCCGGATATTTATACGCGATCGCCCACCGCGGCGCTTTCGTCGTCGAACCGAATTCCTGCTGCAGGGCCGTCGAATTTACCTTGACGACGACTCCGTCGATGTCGTAATCGAGCGAATCGCGGAGCGCGAGCATCTCGTCGCAGAACTCGATGACCTCGTCGATCGTCCCGCACAAACGGCGGTTCGGATTGACGTTGAAGCCCTGCTTTTCGAGCCATTCGAAGTTCTCCCAATGCGAAGCGAACGGCTTCTGATTGCCTTCCCAGACGTCGTACGGAAACATATCGAGCCGGCGCGACGCGACGACCGAAGAGTCCAGCTGGCGCAGCGTGCCGGACGCGAAATTGCGAGGGTTGGCATAGAGTTTCTCGCCAAGCATCTCGAGCTCGGCATTTATGCTCTCGAAGACGGACCGGGCCATAAAGACCTCGCCGCGGACCTCGATGGCGGGCGGAAACCCGTCCTTCAAACGCCGCGGAATGGTCTTGATCGTTTTGACGTTGGGAGTCACATTGTCGCCCGTGGTCCCGTCGCCGCGCGTCGCACCGACGGCGAGCGATCCGTTGTCGTAATGCAGCGATACCGAGAGGCCGTCGATCTTGAGCTCGGCGACGTACTCAAGCGCTCGCCCGTCGGCAAGTTTCCGGCAACGCTCGTCGAATGCCCGAAGTTCATCGATGTTATACGAATTGTCGAGCGACATCAGCGGAACCCTGTGCGTGAACGGCTCGAAGCCCTCGGCCCGGCCGCCGACCCGCTGCGTCGGGCTGTCGGACGTGATCAGTTCGGGATGCGCCGATTCGAGCGCGCGCAGGCGCTCGAGCAGTCGGTCGAATTCGAAATCCGATATCTCGGGCGCGTTCTTCTGATAGTAGAGATCGTTGTGATGATCTATTTCAGTCCGTAGTTCTTGTAGTTCGGTCCGTATCGATTGCTCGGAGTTCTTCATAAAAATGACGTGGCGCGCGGCGCGGCCGGACAACGCGAATTATAAGGTCTTTTCGATTTTTGCCGAAGGCGTCCGTCGGCCTTGCCCGATCCCTGGGGCGTTCAAATTTCCGATTCTGACCGGATGTGCAAGTTTTGATTCGGTTCCGCGTTCTCCACGTCACAAGGCAACTACAGCCTGCTGAGTCAAAAAAGTCAGGAGAACATTTATGCTGAAAGAAATTTCGGTGTTCGCGAGATCGTTCGCGAACACAAGGATCGAAGTGTACAAAAAAATCAAGATCGGAGCGCTGGGAATCGGCTTTGGAATCGCCGCGATCCTCGGGCTATCAACGGCGGCCGATGCCGCAACATTTACCGTGACGAGCCAAAGCAACACCGGAATCGGCACGCTTCGCCAAGCGATCCTCGACGCCAACGGCGCCCCCGGACCCGACACCATCAACTTTTCCCCGGCGGCATTCAGCTCGTCGATCTCGGTGATTGGGATCGGAAGCGAGCTGACGATCTCCTCCGACATTTCGATCGAGGGTTTCCAGGACCGTGAGATTATTATCAATGCCGGAACCTCCTCAAGAATATTCCAGATCTCGGGCGGTACGGTTCAGATCAGCGACCTCACAATGCTCGCGGGTCGGGTCCTGGCGCCCGCGAACGGCGGCGGAATCCGCATCGCCCAGGGCGATGTGACGCTGAACCGCGTCACATTCTGGAATTGCTCGGCCGGAAACGGCGGCGCGATTTCGCTTGAGGGCGGAACCCTCAACCTGACGAATTCAACTGTCAACATCAGTACGGCGACATCAATCGGAGGCGGACTCCTGATCAACAACAGCGTCGCGACGGCCAACATTGCAAGCAGCACGTTCTCGTCAAACGCGGCATCGCAGAGCGGCGGTTCGATCGGCGTGCTCACGGGAACGGTGAATGTCAGAAACTCGATCTTCGCCGACAGCACCGCCCCGACCGGTCCCGAGATTTCGGGGACGGTCGTTTCGCAAGGATACAATCTGATCAAGAACCCCGCCGGGACAACGATCACCGGAGTCACCACCGGCAACCAGTTGAGTGTCGATCCGTCGCTTCAACCTCTGAACTGGTACGGCGGCGGAAGCCGAACGCAGGGATTGAATCCGGGAAGTCCGGCGATAGATTCGGGCGACCCTTCACTCGCGACGACGACTGATCAACGGAAAGCGCGGAGAAATACGGACGGGAACCGCAACGGCACGGCCGGCGTGGACATCGGCGCGTATGAAGTGCAGACGGGCGCGTTCGATTACGACGGCGACGGATCCGCTGACCTCTCGGTAATGCGGACGAATGTTCCGGGTTTCAAGGACGGCGCAACCTCGCTCGTCGGACAACCGCGCGTCTGGTATTTCGGGCGCAACATCGTGAATACCTTCCAGGAACAGATGGCGCCGAATCCGAATGGTCTCGCGGCAATTCAGTTCGGTTTCGATGACGATATTGCCGCGCCCGGCGATTACGACGGAGACGGACGCGTCGATGCCGCCGTGTTTCGCCCAACGACCGGGATTTGGTACATCAATCGTTCGACCGCCGGTTTTCAGGCGCTTGGGTGGGGTCTCGCCGGCGACATTCCCGTCCCGGCCGACTATGACGGCGACGGAAAGACCGACATCGCAGTGGTTCGTTCCGGGGTGTGGTATGTCCTGAAATCCCAGCAGGGTTACACCGGGTCTTTCACGCTCGGAAACGCCAATTCGAAGCCGGTTCCGGCGGACTATGACGGCGATCTGAAAGCCGATCCGGCGATCTTCGAGAACGGCAACTGGACCGTTCTGCGTTCCTTCAGCGGCCAGCTCGGGGCCCAGTTTGGACTGTCGACCGACATCCCCGTTCCCGCGGACTTCGACGGCGACGGGAAGGCCAACATCGCGGTCTTTCGTCCGGCCTCGGGAACGTGGTTTGTTCTTCGACCGGGTGACGGATTTGACGCGACGCAGTTCGGGCTCGCGGGCGACAAATTGGTACCGGCGGACTACGATGGCGACGGCAAGACCGACATCGCGGTTTGGCGGGCGGATGTCCAAAACGGCCGCGGAAACTGGCACATCCTGCAGTCCCGTGACGGATATGTTCTCAATAATTTCGGATTCTCGACCGACGCGCCGACTCCGAATGTGTTCGTTCGTCAATAGGACCCGGCCGATCGAAGCAGTAAGCCCGCAGACCTGAACAACGAACAAACGGTACGATTCGGAGTCGTAGCCGACAGCCCCGCGCGGAACGCAAGCGCCGCGCGGGGCGATCGCCCGCAAACGGACCGTTTACCCGTCGACCGGGTGCGGTTCGGCGACCGTTTCGCCTTCGTTCTCGCGCGGCCGGCGCACGATCAGATCGGGCGTTCCGTTGTCCTTTGGCGAAACGAGGACACCGTCCAGCATCGCCTCGATCTCGTCCCGCGTCAGATGTCTCATACGTTTCCGATGAATTCCGCGATCAGCCGGTGAAAATGATGCGTTCCCTGTTCGCGGGTCGGCGAATACCGGCCCCGATTGTAAAACCTTGAACGGATTCCGCGCTGGACCGACTCGACGACCGCCTGGTCCTCGAACTCGACCGATTCGAGGTCGGCCCCGGCTCCCGATCCGCGGCGAGTCCCATCGGACACGAACGTCAGGTATGTCACGCCAGTCCGTTCCTTTGCGACCGGACGTACGATGTTCACCGAAAGCCCCCACGGATAGTAGTTCAGCATCAGGTTCGGGAAGACGAAGAAATAATAGGCTGCCACGATGCCGTCGAAAGTCGCCGCCGGGTCGTCGGAGCACGCGATCTGCACGCTCGAATATCGATGAAGTTCCGTCCGGTAAGAGCCGTAATCGATCGCCTTGTTGAGCGTCGGATGGACGTAAGGCACGTGGAAACCCTCGAGATAGTTCTCGCAGTAGAGCGCCCAATGGGCATCGACCGAATATTCCGTCGACGATTCGAAGATCAGCGGCGACCGATACAGTCCCTTGACGACCGGTTCGATCTCGGAAACGAAATCGGAGAACGGCGCGATCGGATCGAGCGAAACAAACGCCAATTCCTGCCAGGTCTCGACGGGGACCTGCGCGAGATCGTCTCGGTCGGATGGAAAGTTCAGCGTTTCCTCGAATTCGGGCATCGAAACGAAGCGGCCGGCAAGATCGAAACGACGGCCGTGGTAACCGCATCGCAGTCCGGTCGCACGGCAATCCGCCTCGGCCACGATCTTGCCGCGGTGCGTGCAGACGTTCGAAAGACAGCGGACACGATCGGCGGCGCGCGTCAGGATCAGCGGTTCTCCGAGAAACCCTTCGAGCAGGACAAACGGTTTGATATTGTCGATCAGCGAAGCAACGGCCACCGTTTGCCACGTCCGCGCGAAGATCCTTTCCTTTGAAAGTTCGAAAAAACGGTCGTCGCGATAGAAATCGGCCGACAATGTCTCGGCGACTCGAATATCGGGATCGATCTCGGGGAGCATCATTCGGATGATCAACTATCGGCGAAAAGAAGATACCGTGGGGGCGAACTTTCCCGATCGAAACGACGCGCGACAAGCCCTTTCGAGAACGCCGCCTCGAACTCGAGCCTGATCCGCTTCTGCTGCGCGATCGCCTCGCGGACATCCTCGCGGACGAGTTCGTCCCAATTGGCTGGGATCTCGATCGCGAGATCGGCCGGCGTCGGATCGTCGGACGGTCCGCCGATGCCGAGCGCCGCGACTTTTGGGCTGTCAAGGTGCCATTCGGCAAACAAACGGTCGCTGTCGAGCCCTTGGGCGCCGTCCTGACCCGGCCCTGCCGGATAATCGGTCCCGTAGAAATTGGGCTCGTAGTGCCTGACGATGGCGCCGAGTTTGTCCAAATTGAAATGAGCGTTCCGGGCCTGAACGGGTTGAAACGTCCATTTCACGAACCGCACGCCGAGTTCGAGAGCGCGCTCGCGCTGCGCCCATTTCAATCGCGCGCCGATGCCGAGACTCTGGTATTCGCGGTCGACGGCAGTCATATGCGAATAAAAGGCCTTTTCGCCACGGAGAAACGCCGGAACGCTGAGCACGAAGCCGACGAGCCGGTGTCCGTCGAAAGCGCCAAGCGCGAATCCGCCGGCGTTCTTCGTGACGATGAAATGCCTGACCGGCGAGATCTCGATATCGGGCAGAGCGAAGACGTCATGCTGCAGTTGAACGCAGGCGCTTAGCTCGTCGACCGACGTGCATTCGCGAATCAGGATCTCAGCAGTGGGTTTGGCCGTCATCGACAACAATTTAACAGACGAAAAGCTCGATTCACAATCGTTCGCCCGAAAATTTTTCTTAACTTGAGCGGGCCCGATTTGTTATGATGTTCAACGGCGATCAACACACATATCCGCGATCGCCGCATTCCGTTCTTCCAACCGATGAGTTCATTCAACGGACTAGAAATTTCCGGCAATCTCACCGATCATCCGCTGGCGGAGATTCTGATCGAACTGCTCGACGCGCGGCTCGACGGTTCGTTGCGACTTTCGGCTCACAACGCGAAGGCGATCATTTATGTGCGCGACGGCGAGGTCGTTTTCGCGGTTTCAAACCAGCGACGGCACCGGACCTTTCAATTGTTGCTCGACGCGGGACTGGTGACGAAGCACCAGTTGATCGGGATACCGGACTTTACCAACGATCGCGTTCTGTTCGGGGCCGCTGCCGCATCGGGCATAGTCACCGACGACGAGATCCGGAACATCACGAAGCGCCAGGTCGAGGCCGTGGTCGTCGAATCGCTCGGTTGGCGCGACGGAAGTTGGACATTCTCGGCGCTTGCAAAGCTCAAGGAAGATGTTCGGGTCAGTATCGACATCTTCGGAATGTTGACGAAACACGCGCGAGAATTGCCGAGGGAGCAGATAGTGCGGCGTTTCAAGAGTCTGAAGGAGACATTCGGACGCCGCCCGACGCCGCCGTCGAACATCAATCTGAATCCGCGTGAAGCGTTCCTTCTTTCGAGGTTCGAGAGCGGACTGTTGTGTATCGACGAACTCATCGCTTTGACGGGCCTTCCCGACGCCGAAACCCTCCACGGATTGTATTCTCTTTGGATTTCGGGCTTCGTTTCGCGGAGCGGATACGCGGCGGCGATCAGCCAACGTCGCGCATCCGAGTTGCTTTCGGCGAAGCTCGAACTGAAGAAAGAGATCGAAACGATCCCGGCTGCGGCCGTTGTCGAGAAACCGAAGCCCGTTGATAATCCGGCCACCCCCGAACCCGCCAAGGCTTCGCAGCCCGAGCCTCCGCCGAAACGCGAGATCTCGCTTGAGGCTTACTTGTCTCAGGTAGAACGGTCGGAAACGCACTACGAAACGTTGAACGTTTCGCTCGAGGCGCAGGTCGCAGAGATCAAGCAAGCCTACTTCACTCTTGCCAAGCGCTTCCATCCCGACCTGTTTCACCGCAATACGGATGCCGAAACGCAACGTCGGGTCCAGGACGCGTTCACGCAGATCGCGCACGCCTATGAAACCTTGAGGAACGAAGAATCGAGGCTGCGGTACGATTACCGTCTCAAGTCGATCCTCGACGAACTGCGCCGGCAAGGAAAGGCCGGGATCAAATCCGAAAAGACGACCGATCGCAAGAACCTCACCGAGGCTTCGGAGATCTTCGACCACGGCTTCAACCTTCTGATGGAAGAGGACTACGAGGGCGCGTTGCCCTATCTGACGCGCGCCGTCTCGATGGCGCCGGATGTCGCCCGTTACCACGCCTATTTCGGAAAGGTGCTTTCCGCCGACCGGTCTCAGAAATTCAAGGCCGAGCAGGAACTGCAAACGGCGATCAAGCTGGACCCGGAGAATCCGACCTTCCGGCTGATGCTTGCCGAGTTCTTCATCGACTTCAACCTTCTGAAACGCGCCGAAGGCGAGCTCAATCGATTGCTGACGAGTTTCCCCGACAACAGCGAAGCCCGCGCATTGCTCGACAGTTTGAGATAGAAACCGTTAAACTATTCAGGTGTTTGAAGTTCTCGCCGCAAGGCCCGCCTGCTTCAGACCGTTCCGGGAAGCTTTATGGAGAGCATCTTTGCCGCAGAGCCGCCGGTCATCGAGCCGTTTGACGATGTCTCGACCGAACTGAGCGCCGAGATCGACAGTTTCGAAGGTTACGCGCATCCGCACGGACGACGGATCGCGGCGGTTGCCAATGCCCTGGCGGCGCGGTTCAATTTCGCGCCGCACGATCGCTCTTCGATCCGGCAGGCGGCGTTGCTTCACGACATCGGCGAGATGGTGATGAACCGCGACTACATCCGTTCAAGCAGCATTCTGCGTGACGAGGAGCGGATCGATATGCAGCGGCACACGGTCATCGGCGAGCAGGAAGCGGCGCGGCGCGGGAATTCGCGGGCGGTGCAGCTGCTCATCCGCTGGCATCACGAGTGGTGGAATGGAACGGGATACCCGGACGCGCTCGAACGCGATCAGATCCCGCTTGCCGCGCGGATCTTGCGCGTCGCCGATACGTACTGCGCGATGACTGATGGGCGTCCCTATTCGCTCGCGATATCGGCCGGCGAAGCGATGCGGTACCTGATCGAATGGTCGGGCATCGAGTTCGACCCGCGGGTCGTGAGCGCTTTCCTGACCCTTCGCGATCTTCCGGAGCTGAACTCCTTCGCGGTCGAACCGGGATCGGATATTTAATGAAATGCTGACGAACCAAACATCGGTGCCGCGTGGGTGGCTGGCGTTCGAACTGACGGTCCTGAAACGGATGAAGTTTGCGTCGGCGGCGATCCCGTTTGCAAACGACGCGGCGCTCGGAAGTTATCTTAAACGCTGGAACGTTCGGGTTGCCGCTAATGACCTGACGCTTTCCGGCTATTTGAAGTCGGTCGCAGCGATCCAGAACAATTCAGAAGTGCTTTCGGACGATCTTCTCGAGATCGTGCTCGAAGACGCATACGTTCCCGGCTACCGCCTCAACAATCAGGCGTTGCGCAACTGGTTCAACGAAACGGATTCCTGGTGGTTCGACAACGTACGCCAGAACATCGAACGGCTCCCGTCCCCGATCCTGCGGGCGATCGCTTCGACGATAGTGATGGCGGTCGGCGATTATGTCTTGTCATTCGATGAGTCGACGCGCGAGCTCCGGCAACCGCTTTCGACCGTCTTCAAACGTCTCCGGAACTCGCTGCAGGCGCCGTACGACAATCGGCAAGAGAACAATTGCTCGAACAAGAACGGTTATGAATTCGTCGCCGAGTCTTTCCGGACGGACCTTTTGTTCCTGCGCCTCCCGAAGGCTCATAATCTGACCCAAAGACGGTATCTCGGCTGGACCGCCTGGCGCGAGGAATGGCTTCGCGGCGGCGATGGATTCTGGCCCGAACTCGAACAACGTCAGGCCCACAGGCTCGGGACGCTCTGCGAAACGAAGTCTCAGTACCTGCGGCTCGTCGAAGAGTTGCTCGAAACGGCAAAACACTTCCGGCACTGGGCGATCACACAGACCGACGACGGCTACATCACGACCCAGGAACTCGTCGAGACGATCGGGAACATCCGCAAGGTCGACACGATCTTCACCAAGGATTTCAGCGAACTGACCGGAGCCAAGGCAGTTATCATTACGGCGTGATTTTGGATTTTGGATTTCGGATTTCGGATTTCGAAAGAGCCAGATTTGATCCGCGCCTATCAATCGATACTGAAAAGCGAAATCCAGAAATTCCGGGTCCTGAATTCCCGGGGTCTGGAATCTTGACTCTTTAGTCTGGAATCCTGCATCTGAATCCTGAGTCTGGATTTATGACTTGCCACTAGCTTCAGAGGCTGTGTCAAAACCTTCAGAAGTTTGAGTTCATAGATCAAAAAGTTCGAGTTCATAGATCAAAATCAAGCGATTTTTCTTCTTATGAATTGCCACTAGCTTCAACTAGTGGACAGGGTAACCCCAAGACTTTCTTGGCTTTAGCCAAATGTTTCGGCTAAAGCCGGAGTCAAGTTTGAATCTCAATCCACTAGCTGAAGCTAATGGCAATTCATAAAGCCGAAGACAATTGGGAGTTTTGACACAGCCTCCTCAGCTAGTGGGCCAATTCTCCACCCAGAGTGCGGCTTTAGCCGAATCAATCACCTGCATCTTTGAATCTCTGAAACACTGCGCGGTGGTGGTCGCCTTGATGTTCGATGTATCGGCGGACGGTGTCGATGTTCGGTCTAGAGGTTCAGCGCCAAAAGCGCGTGGGTTAGCGAATACAAGGACTAATCCGGGATTACGCAATAAAGGCGAATCTTTTTGATTGTCGCCGTTGCGATCTTTGCGGGCTTTGCGCGAAGAACCGGCGTCCAGTCGCCAAAAAAAGCATTTTCCCACGCAAAGACCGCAAATGGCGCAACGTCTTAAAGTCCGAAACTAGTCAAGAATCCGCGATGGAGATCCTAACGCGTAATTTGGGCTAATTCGGCTAAAGCCGACATGAAGTTACCAGGACTTCCGACCACTAGCTGAAGAGGCTGTGTCAAAACGCGTATCCAAGGGGATGTATGTGAATTGCTGTTCGTTTCAACGAACGGACCGCGGTCAGAGCGATGATCGCGGCTTTAGCCGAAAATTCAAGCTAAAGCCCTGCTTGGGTTTAGCGCATCCGGGCGTAGCCCGGATGCTAGCGCTCAGTCGTTCAACGGCTGGGCAGGAGCCCAGCCCTGAACGATTGCCGATAGATCAACGGACGGCTTTTGACACAGCCTCTGAAGCTAGTGGCAAGTCAGAAATCAGAAATTCAGGATACGCTTGGAATACTGGAATCCTGGAATCCGGAATCTTGAACCGTGAACCTTGAATCTTCGAATCCGGAATCCTAACGATCTCCGTTCACGATCTTCCGCATATCGGCTTCCTTTTGCCGCAAAAACCAGATCAGGCCCGAGCTTCCGGCGAGCAGGCCCGAGATCGCGGTCAGCGCCGGCGCGGAAATATGATTCAGCGACAGTCCCGCGAAATAGGCCGAAAAGCTGAAGATCGTGATCTCCGCGCCGCGGTCGAGCGTCGTGATCCGGCCGCGGATATGATCCGGCAGACCGCGTTGGAAAATCGTCTCCTGGACAGCGTATTCGGCCCCGACGACCGTTCTCGAAAGAATGATGAACAGTGCCGCCATCCAGACGGTCGGCATCAGGCCGGCAACGGCGAACAACACGCCGTGCGCGACCAAAGCCCAACCGATGAACGAACGCTCGATCCGGCGCCGTTCGACGAACGATCCGACGCGATGCGCGATCAGCATTCCAACCGAAAGTCCGATCCCGTTCGCCGACATCAGCGCCGCGACGACGAAATCCGGCGAACGGCCAAATTCGCCGTAGACCTTTGTCGCGAGCCCCTCGAAAACGAGGAAGGTCGCGCCGCCGCCCGTCGCCCAGATGATGTTCATCAGCAGGATCGTCAGCGCGAAGTGATTCTTCACCGTGTACGCCATCCCCTCCTTGAGCTCGGTCAGGAACGGCTCTTTCACGCGCGCCGCCGTCTGGTCCTCGCGCATCGCGTCTTCCGGGATCAGCCAGATCGTATACGCCGACGCGAAGAACGAGAGTCCGTTGATCACGAACGCGACCTCGTATCCGAAGTAGGCCGAGGCGATGCCGCCGAGTGCCGAGCCCAACGCCATCAGCAGAAAACGCGACGAGAACATCAGCGCCGTTCCCGACAGCAGCCCGTCGCGCCCGGCGATGTTCGGCGTCGCCGCGTTCTTCGCGCCGTCGAAGAACGCGGACGCGGTCGACAATATGATCGCGCCGAGATATGCGATCCAAAGATCGTCGTGCGTTTTGACGAGCAGGAAAACGAGCGCCAGAAATCCGCGGGCGATGTCGGTCCAGATCATTATCTCGCGGCGCGAGAACCGGTCCGCGAGCGTGCCCGCGAACGGCATCAGGATGGACCACGGCAACGTCCGGCACAAGAGCAGAATCCCGGCCGCCGCCGGCGATGCGTCCGAGACGAGCCGGATCAATCCAAGTCCGGCTATATAGTTGAACCAGTTGCCCAACTCGGAGATCAACTGTCCCGCGAAGATATTGCGGAAGTTCCGGTTGCCTCTCAGCAGTTGCGCGTATGTCAGGTTCGTCGCCATTCGGGTCAAACAAAAAGGCCGTCAAGTTTTACCCGACGGCCAAAACTATCAACAATCCCATCAATTTCACGTTCCGGAAAACTCCGGCGGACGCTTCTCGAAAAACGCCCGAACTCCCTCCTTGAAATCGCCGCCGCGTCCCGATTCGATCTGCAACCGGTGCTCAAGTTCGAGCTGCGCCGCGAGGTCGTTGGCGAATGTCGCATTCAGCATTTGCTTGATGCGGCCGACGACCGCCGTCGGCGACTGCGCCAACCGCGCCGCCATCTTCATTGTTTCCGCGGTCAATTGTTCCGGTTCGACGACACGGTTGATCATACCGATCTCTAACGCGCGCTCGGCGGAAATTGTTTCGCCGGTCATCATCATCTCGGCGGCGAGTTTGTCGCCCACGGCTCGCGGCAGGAAGAACGAGCCGCCACAGTCGGGCGAAAGCCCTATCTTGATGAAGGCCTCGTTGAAACTCGAGCCGCGCGCCGCGAACACGAGGTCGCACGCGAGCGCAAAATTCGTTCCGGCCCCTGCGCAAACCCCTTGGACCGCGGCAATGAACGGAACCGGCGTTTCGCGGATCAGCCTTACAACGTCGTGCAGCGCTTTGAGCGGCTCCTCGAGAAACGCTTCGATCCGGCCTTCCATCTGCCACATCTTCTGCATCTCGCGCAGATCCCCACCGGAACAAAACGCGCGGCCTTCGCCCGTGAGCACGATCGCGCGCGCGCCGTCGGCCGTTGCCCGTCCGATGGCGGACGCGAGATCGCGCGTAAGTTGGAGAGACAACGCGTTCAATGCCTCTGGCCGGTTGAAAGTGATGACGGCGACCGAAGCGCCGAGGTCGTATTTTACGGTTTCAAAATCCATTTTCCCGTTCAGGCGTTTCGAGCCCGCGATTTGCTGGCATTATAACAATCGCGGCACAGGACCGATCGCCCGACCTTTGGTTGGAACGGAACGTGATCGTGTTTGCCGCAGTGATCGCAAACGATCTCGAATCTCGCCGGAGCGTTGGCACCGGAAGCGGCCTTTTTGGACCGGCATTTCGCGCAACGCTGCGGCGGCATCATATTACGCTGGTAGAAGATCTCCTGCTCTTTCTCGGTGAACAAAAAGATGTCCTTGCACTGCACGCACGGAATCTCAATATCGGGCATTGCGTCGGCTCCTTAAATCGCTTAGTTCGAAAAGCTTATCACAGTCCCCGAACGCTGTCTAAATTTGCGTCCGGCGACGACGCGTTGGCGGTTGGATTGGGGGATGTCGGATTTGGGAATTCGGATTTGGGAATTCGGATTTGGGATCTTGGATTTTCGATTCTTGGATCAATCCCGTCCAAAACGTTGAAGATCGTAGCCAAATTGGCGCGAACGAAACAGCGGCTTCCATTCGCACAGCGAATCCCGGCTGCTTGAGAGGCTGTGTCAAAAGCCGTACTTAGATCTGGCGGCAATCGTTCAGGGCTGGGCTCCTGCCCAGCCGTTGAACGACTGAACGCTGTGACCCGGGCTACGCCCGGATGCGCCAAACTCAAGCAGGGCTTAGCTTAAGTTTCGGCTAAAGCCGCGATTATTGCCCTTCCCGCTGTCCGTTCGTTGAAACGAACGGCAATTCACATTAATCCCCCCGGATACGAGTTTTGACACCGTCTCTTGAGGTTGCGGAGTACGCGACGTAACACCGCGTTGAGCGAAGCGGAATGTGTCGGGCCCGTTTTTGGCCGGAGCGTGCGCAGCACGCGTCGCCGGTCCAATTGGGCAGGAGATGCGTGTTTCATTGAGCCCTCGTAGAGGGCGACAGCGTGTAGCGCGCAGCGACAGCTGCGGGGTTAAGCGCCGGAAAGCGGGATCGAGCCGTCGTAGAGGGCGACAGCTGCAGCCACTTGATCAGCGCAAACGAGTCGTATGGATCTTAAGACGGGATTGATTTAGGTATTCGGATTTCGGAATTTCCGATCTTCGGAGTCCCGGGCCGCGGATCGGATCGCAGACTTTTCGCCGATTCTGGAATTGTCGCCGTTTTTCGTCTATAGTTCAGGCATAAGAAAAAACTGAACAGGAGACTGGGTATGAAAACCATGCGTTTTCTGCTGTCCGCGGTCTTTCTGACGTTCGCGTTCATTAGCAGCGCGGATGCTCAGCTTGACCTGCGCGGATCCATTGCCGGCGAGGTAATGGTCGACTCGGGCGAAATGGCAAAACGCGTCGCGGTCGTTGTAATGGACCTCAACACGCTCGACGTTCAAACGACGGTGACGAATGATTTCGGATACTTCGAATTCAACGATCTTCAATTCGGGAGCACGTTCATCGTTTCCGTGAGATCGAATCGCTACGCGTTCCCGTTCCCGTACCAAACGGTGATTCTCGGGGCTCCGGTGCAGAAGATCCGCTTCGTCGGATCGAACACGCCGATCAATCTGTGGCAAGCGCTTTTACGTGGGCCTGAACAGTCGCACCGAGCGTCTGAAGATTGTAGCCGCCTTCAAGAACGGAAATGACCCGGCCGGCGCACACGTCGTCGGCCCAGTCACGTGCCGAACGGGTCAGCGCGACGAAATCAGGATCCTCGAGCCGGAGTTGTCCGAGCGGATCCGAAAGATGCGCGTCGAAACCGGCCGAGATCATTATCAGGTCCGGCTTGAATCGAGAAGCGATGTCGCCGAGCGCGGCCTCGAACATCCGTCGCTGTTCCGAAGCCTTGGTCCCGGCTTTCACCGGAACGTTCATCGTAAAACCTTTGCCGCGCCCGAATCCTGTCTCCCCGCGACTTCCCGAACCCGGATACCACGGGTACTGATGCATCGAAAAGAAAAAAACGCTCGGATCGTCGAAAAAGATCCCCTGCGTCCCGTTGCCGTGATGGACGTCCCAATCGATGATCGCGACGCGCTCGATCTGCTTGTACCGGTTCTGCGCGTAGCGCGCGCCGACCGCGACGTTGTTGAAAAGGCAAAACCCCATCGCACTCTCCGCCGTCGCGTGATGTCCGGGCGGACGCGCGGCGACGAACGCGTTCCGCGCCTCGCCGGTCATTACCGCGTCGACCGCGCGGCACACGCCGCCGGCCGCAAAAAGCGCCGCGTCGAACGATTGCATCGAGATCGCCGTGTCGGCGTCGAGAAATTCAAGCCCGTTCTCGAACGCGCCTGCCACCCGCTTGAAATGCTCCTTCGCGTGCGCCGCCTGTATCAGTCCCTGCGACGCTTTTTCGGGGACGATCTCGGAAAGTTCGTTCCAGATATCGGCCGACCTCATCGCCGACATTATCGATTCGTACCGACGCGCGGTTTCCGGATGACCGATGCCAGTGTCGTGTTTGAGCGCGATCGGATGATGGATGAATGCCGTCTTCATAATCAATCGAAAGCTCAAGCTTATCACGCCCCGAAAAGAAGACGTTATCGCGCCGCCGTGCCCAAACGAACGCGCGGCCGGCTGCGATCCGAATTGTCTTGGGTCAGGAACGATCAGGAATCCTGACCTGGAATCTTGGAGGCTGTCGGAATAACCAGCAATTCCGGATTTGGTAAGGTTTCAGCGTGCGGAGCGCGCGATGTATCGATATCACCATATGGAGCGGAGCGGAACGTGGTGTGTCGGGCCCGGTTCTGGCCGGAGCGTGAGGAGCACGCGTCTCCGGTCAGTTTGGGCAGAAGACGCGTGTTCCACACGCTCGTTGATCGAATTGGAAATCCCTCACCAGGCTCGGCTGCGCCTTCGCTTGGTGCTATCGACACGACGCGCGCTCCGCACGCTTAGCAGGTGAAATCTAAGCTCAGACGGGTTACTCCGACGGGTTCCTGGAACTTGGATCACTAGTGTCCAATTGGAATCTTGAAATCTTGAATATCCTGAATGTTGCATCCCCGGGAATCTTGGAATCCTGAAATCCTGGAATCTTGGAACCCCGACTCCTTCAATTCGCGCCAAATCGCGGTAGAATTGGTCATATGTCTCAGATCCGACGTATCCGTGTCATCGATTCGCACACGGCCGGAGAACCGACGCGCGTCGTGCTTCACGGATTCCCCGATCTCGGAACGGGCCCGCTGACCGAAAGGGTCGAACGATTCCGGCAAGAGCACGATGCGTTGCGAAACTCGATCGTCAACGAGCCGCGCGGACATTCGGCGATCGTCGGGGCGCTGCTCTGCGAGCCGTACGACAGATCGTGCGATGCCGGCGTCATTTTCTTCAACAACGTCGGGTTCCTGAAAATGTGCGGCCACGGAACGATCGGCCTCGTCCGGACGCTAGAATTTCTCGGCCGGATCGGACCCGGTACGGTCCGGATCGAGACGCCGGTCGGGATCGTCGAAGCGTCACTCGACAACGACGGATTCGTGACCATCGCCAACGTTCCGAGCTACCGGTTCTCAAAAAACGCGACGGTCGAGGTTCCCGGGTTCGGACGCGTGTCGGGCGATATCGCGTGGGGCGGAAACTGGTTCTTCCTGATCGAGGACCACGGACTCACGCTCGAACCGGCGAATCTCGCGGAACTGACGCGATTCACGGCCTCGGTCAAGGAAGCGCTTTGGGCGAACGGCGTGACCGGCGCGAACGGCGCAGAGATCGATCACGTCGAACTCTTCGCCCCGACGCCCAATGCCGACAGCCGCAACTTCGTACTCTGTCCCGGGAACGAGTACGACCGCTCGCCGTGCGGCACCGGAACAAGCGCGAAACTCGCGTGCCTGTTCGATGACGGGAAGATCTCGGAAGGGCAGGTCTGGCGGCAGGAGAGCATCATCGGAAGCTTCTTCGAGGGAACCGTCCGCCACGAAAATGGCGTCGTGACCCCGAGCATTCGCGGCTCGGCGTACATCACCGCGGACAACGAACTGATCATCGACGAACGCGATCCGTTCCGTTACGGGATCGATCTGAAGGACGGAAGATGACATCGGCGGACATCGTCATCGTCGGCGCTGGGATCGTCGGCGCGGCCTGCGCGGCGGCGCTCGCGGCCGACCGGCATTCCGTTCTCGTGATCGACGGCAATGCTGTCGCATCCGGAACTACAGCCGCCGGGATGGGCCATATCGTCGCGATGGACGATTCCGAAGCCCAGTTAGCGCTGACGGACTACTCGCGTCGATTGTGGAACGAACGGGCCGCCGATCTTCCGGTCGAATGCGAGTACGAACATTGCGGCACGATTTGGGTCGCGGCCGACGGCGACGAGATGGCGGAAGCCCGGCGCAAACAGGCGTTCTATCGTGACCGCGGCATCGATACGGAGATCGTCGGCGAGCAGGAACTCCGAGAACTCGAGCCGGAACTGCGCGACGGCCTTGCCGGTGGACTTTTGGTTCCGGGCGACTCGGTGATCTACCAGCCGCGGGCGGCGGCCGCGCTGATCGCATCGGCCAAAGATTCCGGCGCGCGCCTGGTGATCGGGACGAAGGTCGCCACGATCGGCGCTGACGGCGTCACGCTCGGCGACGGTACAAAGATCGCTGCCGAAACGGTCGTCATCGCCGCCGGACTCGGCTCGAACGAACTCGTGGCCGGGCTCGGGATCCGCCGAAAGAAGGGACATCTCGTCGTAACGGAAAGATATCCGGGCTTCGTGCGGCACCAACTCGTCGAACTCGGCTATCTTAAGTCGGCTCATTCGGCGCATTCGGACTCGGTGGCTTTCAACGTCCAGCCGCGGATCACGGGTCAGATGCTTGTCGGATCGTCGCGCCAGTTCGACATCGAATCGGGCGCCATCGATCACTCGATCCTCGGAAAGATGATGCGCCGCGCCATCGATTTTCTGCCGCGACTTGAACGGCTCGCCGCGGTTCGCGCGTGGACGGGATTTCGTCCCGCGACGGCCGACAATCTGCCGCTCATCGGACGCCATCCGGGGCGCGCAAACGTCCTTCTGGCGACCGGACACGAGGGTCTCGGCATCACGACCGCGACCGGCACGGCGGCGATAATCGCCGACCTGATCGCCGGGCGGACACCGGCGATCGACCCCGCGCCGTATGATCCGGCCCGGCTTTTTGAAGAATGAAATTGTTAATCGACGGAATCGAGATCGAGGTCGCGGACGGGACGACGGTCGCGGCGGCAGTTCTCAACGCCGGTCGCCCCGCCTTCCGGCGTTCGGTCGGCGGCAAGCCCCGTCTGCCTTTGTGCGGAATGGGGATCTGTTTCGAATGCCGCGTCACGATCGACGGGGTTCGGCACGAGCGCAGCTGTCAGACGACCGTCCGCGAGGGGATGTCGGTGGTGACGGAGTGATGGAACAGACTGCGTGCGACATCGTCATTGTCGGCGCCGGCCCGGCCGGACTGAGCGCCGCGGCCGCCGTCGGCACGGCGCGGTCGGTGCTCGTTTTGGACGACAATCCGGCGCCCGGCGGACAGATCTGGCGCGCCGAAAAACGGGAGCTTTCGCCGGAATCCGCACGCGTCGTCGAGGATCTCGCTAGTCGCCGGAACGTTGCTGTCCGAACCGGCGTCCAGGCGTTCTCTATCGACAGGAACGCGATCCTGTGCGAAACGGCCGACGGCGCGATTCGCATCGAATACGAAAAACTGATCATCGCGACCGGCGCGCGCGAATTGCTGTTGCCATTTCCCGGATGGACCCTGCCGAACGTTTTCGGCGCCGGCGGGCTTCAGGCGCTTGTTAAAGGCGGGCTCGACGTTTCGGGAAAAAGAATCGTCGTTTCGGGGACGGGACCGTTGCTGCTCGCGGTCGCGGCCTATCTCAGGTCGAAGGGCGCGACGATCGCGCTGGTCGCCGAACAAGCGCCGCGAACGCGCGTGATGAAGTTCGGGCTTGGGTTGTGGCGAACGCCGGCGAAGCTCGTCCAAGGCGCCGGACTGATGCGCGATCTTATCGGAACGCGCGTCGGATACGATCGCTTTGTCGAACGCGCCGAGGGCATCGATCGCCTCGAATCGGTCACTGTCCGCCACGCCGGTCGGCGCGAGCGTATCGAATGCGATATGCTTGCCTGTGGGTTTCATCTCGTCGGCAACACCGAACTCGCGGAACTTGCCGGATGCCGCGTCGATGACGGAACCGTCGTCGTCGACGAGAAGCAGGAAACGACGGTCAGCAACATTTTCTGCGCGGGCGAACCGACCGGGATCGGCGGGCTCGAACTTTCGATCGTCGAGGGTGCGATCGCCGGTTCGGCGGCATCTGGGATCGGCGACATCGGGCCGTTGTTGCGGCAAAGGCGCAGGCTGCGGCGGATCGCCGACGCGATGAACAGCTGTTACCGCCTGCGGGCCGAACTCCGGACGCTCGCCGACGCGAACACGATCGTCTGTCGCTGTGAGGACGCGACGTTCGCCCAGATGTCCGAATTCGAGGATTTCCGGAGCGCCAAACTTCGGACACGCTGCGGAATGGGCGCCTGTCGCGGTCGCGTCTGCGGAAGCGCGGCGCGTTTCATCTTTGGCTGGGAACGCGATTCGGTCCGGCCGCCGGTCTTTCCGGTTCGGTCCCGGACGATCGCCGATCTTGATTGAGAACTCTATGACAACGGAAATGAACTGGTTCGGCGTGATGCCGGCAATAACGACCTGTTTTGACGCCGATCTGATGATCGACCTCGAATTTACTGCAAGGCACGTTTCGTGGCTGGTCGATAACGGGTGCACCGGGATCGTCTGCAACGGCAGTCTCGGCGAGGGCGCGGCGCTTTCGCTCGATGAAAAGATCGAGCTTTGGGAAACCTGCGTTACGGCGGTCGGCGACCGCGTTCCGGTCGTCGCTGCCGTCGCCTCGTATTCGACGGCGGACGCAGTGGACCAAGCTTGCGCGGCTCACGAATTTGAATGCTCGGGGCTGATGGTGCTTCCGCCCTACATTTACCGCGGCGACTGGCGCGAGATGAAGTTTCACCTCGGCGAGATCTTTCGCGCGACTCCTTTGCCCTGCATGCTTTACAACAATCCGGTCGCGTACGGTACCGACTTTCTGCCCGAGCAGATCGCCGAACTCGCCGCCGAATTCCCGAATCTCGAAGCCGTAAAGGAATCGAGCACCGACGTCCGGCGAATTACAGCGATCCGCGCGCTGATCGGCGAACGCCTGAAGATCTTCGTCGGCGTCGACGACGCGATCGTCGAAGGCATCGACGCCGGCGCGTGCGGCTGGATCGCCGGTCTGGTCAACGCGTTCCCGAAGGAATCGGTCGATCTTTTCGAGGCGGCGATGCGTGGCGACCGCGAGCGGGCTTTAGCTATCTACCGGTGGTTTCTACCGCTACTGCGGCTCGATACCGTCCCGAAGTTCGTGCAGCTGATCAAACTCGTCCAGGAAAAGGTCGGAATGGGAAGTGCGCGCGTCAGGCCGCCGAGGCTCGAACTGACCGGGACGGAGCTCGATCAGACGATCGCGGTCATCGACGAGGCGCTGCGGACGCGGCCGGTAATCTGAACGGGAGGCGGATATGGAATTGATCGGAACATCGATGATCGGATTTGAACGCGGCCAACGCGGCGGAGCGACCTTCACCGCCTTTGATCCGGCGACGGGCGAGGCGGTCGGCCCCGATTTCCACACGGTCGGTCTGGCCGAACTCGGCCGCGCCTGTGAGCTTGCGGGCGAAGCTCGGATCGATTTCGGCAACACGCCGGGAAAGACGCGGGCGCGGTTCCTGCGCGCGATCGCCGACAACATCGAAGCGCTCGGCGACATATTGATCCAACGTGCCTCGCTTGAAACCGGGCTTCCGAACGCGAGGTTCGTCGGCGAACGCGGAAGGACCTGTTTCCAACTCAGGATGTTCGCGGATCTGGTCGAGTCCGGCGACTGGGTCGATGCGCGGATCGATCGGCCGGATCCCGAACGAAAGCCGCTTCCGAAACCCGACGTCCGCTCGATGCTCCGCCCGATCGGCCCGGTCGCGGTCTTTTGCGCCAGCAACTTCCCGCTCGCATACTCGGTCGCCGGCGGCGATACCGCTTCGGCGTTCGCCGCCGGTTGTCCGGTGATCGTCAACGCGCATTTCGCGCATCCGGGAACGGCCGAACTTGTCGGCGGCGCCGTCGCCCGCGCGGTCCGCGAATGCGATCTTCCCGAAGGCGTATTCAGCCTGATCTTCGCGCGCGGATACGAGATCGGCCAGGCGCTTGTGCGGAATCCCGAGATCAAGGCCGTCGGTTTCACCGGATCGCGGGCCGGAGGCCGGGCACTGATGGATATCGCCGCATCGCGTCCCGAGCCGATCACGGTTTACGCCGAAATGAGTTCGGTCAATCCGATATTCATTCTTCCGAGCGCGATGCGCGAACGCCACGCCGAGATCGCGACCGGGCTTCACGCGTCGGTGACGACCGGGGCCGGCCAGTTCTGCACCAAGCCCGGGATCGTCGTCATTCCCGAGATCGCCGAATCGATCCCGTTCAAGGCACGTTTTGCCGAACTTATTCGCGGCACGGCGCCGCACCCGCTATTGACGTCCGGGATCAGGAGCAATTTCGAGCGATTGAGCGACGACCGCGACGCTGAGCGGATCGCCGCCGGGCATCCGACCTGCGGATTCGCCGTCGACGCTTCCGTCTTTGAAACGGATGCCGCGACGTTCATTTCCGACCCGCGGTTCGCTGACGAGATCTTTGGCCCGACTACGCTGCTTGTCGAATCTTCGGAACGCGACGAACTGATCCGGATCGCGCGGACGATGGAAGGCCAGCTGACGGCGTCGATCCACGGAACGGCGGAAGATCTCGACGATTTCGCGGATCTGATCGCGATTCTCGAGACGAAGGTCGGGCGGCTGATCTTCAACGGCTATCCGACCGGTGTCGAGGTCGGACCGGCGATGGTCCACGGCGGCCCTTATCCCGCCACGTCCGATTCGCGTACAAGCGCCGTCGGCACGCGCGCAATCGAGCGTTTCTGCCGTTACGTCTGCTACCAGAATTTTCCCGACGCGGCGTTGCCGGACGAGCTGAAGAACGAGAACCCGCTCGGGATCGGTAGGATGATCGACGGCAAGCCGTACAAGGAAGTCTGATCTGCAGTTGGCAGTCGTTCCAGACTTCGAAAGTGAAGTTCCGGCGGCACGTTCGTGCGATCGAATGTCGGTGGCTACGTTTATCCCAGATTAATCGTTAGAAACAACCTCCCGCGAAACACGCGAAAAATGCGCGAAAACAGAATCAGGAAGCTGCGCTTTTCGCGTATTTGGCGTGTTTCGCGGAAAGGAATTTCTCTTGACGCGTAATCTGGGTTTATCCCGGATTACCCATTTGAAAAATTCTGCCACCGATTTCACGAATCT
>CAZARD010000044.1:0-31840 GCA_964487505.1 uncultured Blastocatellaceae bacterium
TCGACTGCTCGACTGCTCGACTGCTCGACTGCTCGACTGGGATCGGACGGTTTTCGTCCGCGAGGGTTTCGTTATTTCGATGAAGTCGCACTCGGTCTCCCGTGAAAAAGGAGCATTTGCTCCTTAAACTACAAACTTCAGAACAAGTGAAAATAACCGACGTTGCCTTTTTCTACGTTTCTATGCCCGTTCCGCGCGAATGTCAAGGATGCCTTTGAAGGGTTGAGTCGACGGAACTGAAGAACGCGTGATTGCGAGCGATCGCTTCTTTCGGGAGTATTGGGTGCTTCCTGATTTTTCCACTTCGCTACGAACAAGGTCATTTTCAAAGATTATCCCGTTCCTGCCGACAGTTTTCGCGACTGGACTGGATCATCGGGCGCTGTCATCGATGGCGATCGTTGGGGGAGTTCGGCCACTTTGCGCGACCGCGACCGCGACTGCTGAATGATTACGTATGTCCGATTATCCCAGCAGCCCGTCGCGGTATTGCTTGACGATTTCGATGTCCTTGTCCACCGAATCGGCCAGGATCGCCACGAGTTCGCCCTTTTTCGCTTTCTTGAAAGCGTGGTAAATGGCCTCTTTGCTTTCAAGCACGATCTCGACCGCCGGCTCTTTCTTGCTCGCCTTGATTCCCTTTTGGAGCAGCGCCAGCACCTCCTTTTCGGTTCGGCCGCGGAGATAATCGCCACGCCGGATGACGATCTTGTCGAACGTCTCGCCGGCCAGTTTGCCCATCTCGCGGATGTCCTCGTCGCGCCGGTCGCCGACGCCGCTGAGGATGCAGGTCTTGTGCTTGAAAGGCAGTTTGCCGATGAACTTCTGCAGACCCGAGAACCCGGCCGGGTTGTGCGCGAAATCCATAAGGACCGTAAAACCGCCGATCTCGATGAAGTTGAGTCGGCCGGGCGTCTGCGCGACCGACGGAGTGAACGTCGTCAGACCGACGCGAATGTCGTCCAGTGACACGCCGTGTACAAAACACGCGAGCGTCGCCGCGAGCACGTTCTGGATCATGAACTCCGCGCGGCCGCCATAGGTCAGCGGAATGTTCACCGCCTTTTCGATCCTGACCTTCCATTTCCCCTTCAGGATCGTTACGTAGCCGTTCTCGAAAACGCACGAGACACGCCCGCGACGCGCCTGGCGCTCGATGTTCGGGTGATTCTCGTCTATCGAGAAATAGACGAGGTTTCCGTCGACGAGTTCCTTCATTCCGTAGACCAACGGGTCTTCCGCATTCAGCACGGCGAAACCCTTCTTGGTCACCGACCGCGGAACGACGGATTTGACGCGCGCCAGGTCCTCGAGCGTGTTGACGTCCTTGAGTCCGAGATGATCGGCGGCGATGTTGGTCACGATGCCTATGTCGCAATGGTCGAATCCGAGCCCGGCGCGAATGATCCCGCCGCGCGCGGTTTCGAGCACGGCGACCTCGACCGTCGGATCGCGAAGCACGAGTTGCGCCGAGACCGGGCCCGTGTTGTCCCCGGTCACGATCTGGTTGTTGCCGATGTATGTGCCGTCGGTCGTCGTGAACCCGACGTTCTTTCCGCTGTTCCGCAGAATATGCGCGATGAGCCGGGTAACGGTCGTCTTGCCGTTCGTCCCGGTGATCGAAAAGATCGGGACGCGCGACGGCGTTCCCGGCGGGAAAAGCATATCAACGACGTGTTCGGCGACGTTTCGCCCGATTCCTTCGCTCGGCGCAAGGTGCATCCGGAATCCGGGCGCGGCATTGACCTCTATGATGCCGCCTCCGTTCTCCGACAAGGGCTCGGCGACGTTCGGGGCGATGACGTCGATGCCCGCGACGTCGAGGCCGATGATCCGAGCGATGCGTTCGAAAAGAAAGACGTTCTCGGGATGGACCTCGTCGGTTCGGTCGATCGCGGTACCGCCGGTCGAAATGTTCGCGGTCGTCTTGAGATAGATGATCTCGCCTTCCGGCAGCACGGTCTCAAGCTCGTACTTCTTCGCCCTGATCAGTCGTTCGGTCTGTTGGTCGATCGTGATCTGCGTCAGTACGTTCTCGTGGCCGTAACCGCGCCGCGGATCCTCGTTCGTGCGGTCGATCAGCTGCCGGATCGTCGAAGTGCCGTCGCCGACGACGTGCGCCGGCACGCGCTCGGCGACCGCGATCAAACGGTTGTTGACGACCAAAGCCCGGAAATCGTTTCCGATCAGCTGCTTCTCGACGATGATCCAACGCGAGTATTCCTTGGCCTTCGCGAACGCGGTCCGCGCGTCCTCGATGTTCGAGATGCCGACGGTCGCGCCCTTGCCGTGGTTGCCGTCGAGAGGCTTGATGACGACCGGATAGCCGACGCGTTCGACTGTCCTTTCGAGATCTTCCTCGTTCCTGATCTCGTAGCCTCGCGGCACCGGCACGCCCATATCGCCGAGCAGTTTCTTCGTCGCGGCCTTGTCTCCGGCGATATCGACCGAGATCATGTTCGTCTTCGAGGTGGTCGTCGCCTGGATGCGCTTCTGGTTGACACCGAACCCGAGCTGCACAAGCGATTGCTCGTTAAGCCTTATGTACGGAATGTCGCGGCTTTCGGCCTCTTCGACGATCGATCCCGTCGACGGCCCGAATCGCACCTCCTCGCGGATCTCGCGCATTTCCTGGATCTCGCGCGCCAGTTCTGCCCGAAGATCGGCGGTCGGCTTTTTGCCTTCGGCGAGGTCCAGGAACATCCTGACCGCGGCACGTGCCGCGTATCGCCCGACCTCTTCTTCATAATATGCAAAGACCACGTTGTAAATTCCGCGCTCGCTGGTCTCGCGCGTCCGGCCGTAGCCGACGTCCATCCCGGCAAGCGTCTGCAACTCAAGCGCGAAGTGCTCAATGATATGCCCGGCCCAGGTCCCGCGCCTGACGCGCTTCAGAAAGCCGCCCTCGGTCCCGTAGCTGCACCCGTGAGACACTAGCGTCGGCATCACGTCGTTCATCCGCCGGTAGAACCCACGGATATTGTTCGACGGACGGTCCTCGTACTCGCCGATGTCGAGCCGCATGATGATCAGCTTTTTCCAGTACCCGCTCCAATAGTTGGGCCCGCGAAGGGTGCGGATTTCGAGAATTTCCATAATCGTAGTTCTTTGGATTCCAGATGTCGGTGTCCGACATCAGAAAATCCGATGATTCCAAATTCCAAATTCCAGTGCGAGAATTCGAATTCGAGGTTCGTCAGGAACTCCACTTCCGACCTTTAAGTTCCGAGTTAAGAAGATAAGACCGGAAATTCGACAATTGCTGACTGACACTAATGAGCATTTCCTTTGCGCACCGGAATTCATCCGCCGTGATGTAATTCCTTCGAAGAGCAAAGAATAGCTGCGCCCGAGCCTCACCGCATGATCCTTTCGCGATCGTCGCGATCGAAAGGAAATTCGCAAACTCCCGATTCCCGTCCCGCTCGAAACCCTCCGCAATGTTCGAAAAAATCGAAATGCCAGCATCCCGCACCTGATTCCGCAGAGCAAAGTCTCTCGCGAATTCTCCCTTTGAGGTAAGGTCGTAGATCAAATCCGCAGAATTGACCGCAATTCTCCAAACCTCGAGATCCTCAAATCTCTTGATCTGTGCCATTTGTGAGTGCCTCCGTGAGTTAATCTAATCTTTAGGCTCATGAGTTTAGCATCGCGCGGCACATTTTGAAATACCAAGCTTGCGTCGATTTCTTTTGTCAATTAACGGTCTGGCACCTGGGCCACAACCTCGAATCGTGGAATGTGGAATCCTTCGAATCGTAGCCGTCACGTTACGTCGGTTGGAATCCCGCATTACCGGATATCCGGCAGCAGGAATTCGCTCTCGACCGGGAGCAGCCGGCGGGTGAAATAGTCGTAGCTGAGCCCGTCGCGGAGGATGTGGATCTTTGCGCCGCAGACCGCAAAGGGGCGGTGGTCGTCGACCTCGGCAATCTCGTTGAAGCTGATCTCTGACCCGTCGACGATCGTCACCGTGCCTTCGCCGATCACCTCGAGTGTCCCCTTCTTGTCGAGAATGATCGCCGTGTTTTCGTCGATCCCGACCCCGAGATTGTACGGATTGTAAGAGACCGCCGTCAGAAGGCGGCTCATCCGGCCGCGCTCCGAAAAATGCTGGTCGATGATGATGTTCTTCAAGAACCCGAGGCCCGGCGAGAGCCTCACCGCGCTCTTCTGAGGATGCGCTGAAGAATCTCCGCGGACGATCATCGAGGTCGACATTCCGGCCGCGCCGGCACTTGTTCCCGCGAGGACGATGTCGGTCCCGCGGACCATCTGGCGGAGACGGTCGGCAAACCGGGTCCCGCCGATGATCGACGTCAGGCGCATCTGATCGCCGCCCGAGATGAATACGCCGGTCACGCCATCGAGCAGATCGTCCGGGTCGGCATTGAACGCATCCTGGCGCGATGTCACGCGCAGGACGCGCGGGTTTGCGACGCCGAGATGACGGAAGGCCTGAGTGTAAACGTCGGCCGCGAATTCCGGATAATCCGAAGCAACCGGAACGATCAGGATGCGCGCCGCGGGTCCGCCTGCCAGTTCGAGGAATTTCCGCAGGATGCGGCGTTCGTTGTATTTGTCCTCGGCACCGCCGATGACGAGCAGATGACCTCCGAATACTTCGCGGTCTGATTGATTATTCATTTCTTGGTTTTTGTCGACCCTGATTCTTCAATAAGTTATGCGACCGGAAAACGAACGTCAAGCCGTTTGCGCTCTTTGGTTTACGAATTCCCGCAAAACAACCGTCCACGACCGCGAATCCCGATCAAACGGTGCCGAATGTCGCGTTTGCCGGCGAATCCCGTGTTTCCGCACTACCGTTCGCGTTCACCGGCGGAGATTCGCCGATAATCGAAAAGGCCCATTGTGAACGAAGGGTACGTCAACGAGCCGTTTCGGATGAAACGGAGTTCGCGATGCAAGCGGCTTTCGACCCAGATCACGCGACAGCCGGCCAAAGGGGCTGAAACCGCACGGCGCGCCCAAGAATCGCCCGCGACAAGCAGGCGCTCAATGATGTGTTTCTTGAGAGAGAAAAACGGATATTCGATAAAGTGTCGCCGAAGGCGACGTCAAACAAAGCCCGGGGTGAAGCGGAGCGAATCCCAGGTATCCGGACAAACACCCGTCGTCGCTGACAGCGACTTGGGGACCAAAATAAAGGTTTGACCGATGTCTACTTCGGTGGCGCGGCCCGCGCATTCCGACGCGGGAGTTGCAAACGACCTTCAGTCGGTTCTCGTCAGAGTCCAAAGCTGCCCCTGATCGTCGTCTGCCGTTTTTACCATCTTGAGAGAATACTGGTAGAAAGTAACGGCCTCAAGTGATTTGCCGTCACCGAGAAGTTCCGTCGCAAGACGAAAATAGCCATTGCTTTCCGGTATCATTTTCCAGCGCTGTCCCGACGAGTTTGCGGAGGCCGCCATGACAACCCGGTCGCTTTGGGCCGTATTGACGGCCAGGGATTTGCCGTCAGCGACCGTCGTAAGACCGTAGAGGCCGCTTCCGAGATCGTTCATATCCCAAACACGATTTCCTGTCTCGCCCGGCACCACGAGGAGCTTGTCTTTGAAATCGCCGTCTTTGAGAGCCTGCAAAAACATCGCCTCGCCGTGCTGCTTGTTGACAAGATAGAAACCCTGCCCACCCGGAGCAGGGATCTTCTTCCAAAGCTGCGCGTCCGAGCTGCCCGAATCTCTGATCCTCAAGAAGTAAAAATACTGCTTGGCATATGACAGCGATCTCGTGTCGCCGAGCCATTGATTCGTGATCCGATAAAGATCGTCCCTGACACGGGTGATCGCCCACAGTTGTCCGACGTCTTTTGCCGTCTGATTGAACGTCACCGACGAATCGGATTCGTCGTCGATGACCTCGAGCGACATGTTCTCGCCGATCCCGCGGTTGACGAATCGGTAGACATCCTTGTTGCCCGGATCCGGCGTGATCTGCCAGTTCTGGTACTTGTTCATATCCGCGCCGACCATCAGAAAGGCGTTGTTCTTGGCGTCAAACTCCAACACGTTGCTCCCGAAGTTGTTCTGGTTGGTTAGAACGTAGGACCTGCTCGACTGCATCGGCTGGGCCAGGAAGTAGATCGCTGCTCCGCCGGTCAACAAAAGCAAGATCAGAACCGCGCCGATCTTGAGAAATCTCGATGACTTCTTCGATTTGGCGGTTTCGTTCCGCGGCGCGAGCGCGGCTTCCGTCGGAACATTGAGGTCGATCTTGACGGTGTTCGGAGGTACGACCTGCGGATTGGTCGGTCGTTGATTTGCGGACGGAACCGTCGGCGGCCCCGAAACGCCGCCCCCTTTCTTCATCGCCGGATATGTCCGTCCCGGTGGCAACGGACCCTCGGCGTTGGAGACTGCCGCCGGATCGATCCCCGTTTGAGGTGAAGCTTTCTCCGGGTCGACATATGCCACAGTCGGATGCAACTCCGGCTGCGGCATTATCAACGTCGGGGCTATTTCCGTCGCCGGCGTCGCCCGGTTTTGGATCGTTTCCCGGGGTTGCCTGACAACCGTCGCCGCTTCATCTGACGAAAGGTCCGCTGGACGCAACTCTGGCTGCGACATTATCAATGTCGCAGGAATTTCGGTGGCCGGCATCGCCCGGTTCGGGAGCGTTTCCCGGGGTTGCCTGATGACCGTCGCCGCTTCGTCAGGCGAACCGGCGGGAACCAAGGGGATCACAGTCCCGCACGCAGTGCAAAACGTATTTTTTGCATCATTTACGAGGTTGCAATTTGGGCAGAACACAGTTTTTGAATCCCCCTGTTCCTAAAGCTGGTTCGCTGCCGGCTTGGGCATCTTGGGTTCAAGTCTCTTCTCCCAAGGCTCTCGCCGGTCCCGCGAATATGTGTCGGGATTGGTCAGATGCGCGGCCATCCGGCAACCCGATGCCAAGAGCAACAGCGTCAACAGAAACACCAAGATCAGATGCTTCTTTGTCATGTTCAAACTACCTGCGGTTCAGAAATAGATCGGATTCCGTTGGATCGGTAAAATCGATCTGAAGTATCTTCTCATCATTCAGAATCTTGAAGGTTCCCGCTTTTGGACCGCTGGGCAACGTGATGACCACGCTTTCTTTGGACGTGATAATATACTGGGCCAGAAGGCTCTGCGGCATACCGGTGTTCGCGTCAAAGAACTTCATTGCTCCGCCGTATCCCCTATCACTTTTCAAAGGCACATCGAACTCAATGAAGGTGTCAGGCACAAGACCCATCTTGGTCGCCACGGCCGAATCCAGATTCCATTGGTGGGTTGAGATGATGCTGCCGGCCTTCTCCATTTCGGCGTTGCTTGTACCCTTTCTCAGGACCCACGGCTTGTCGCCATTGAGGGTTATGGTCTTTCCTTCATCCGAAACCGTATAGTCGTAAGTCTTGGACGTACCGGAACTGACAGGCAGGTATTCAAGAGTTATGGTCTTTTCCGTAATGATGTACGTCGCGATGTCGTCGTTGGAGGCGACGTCCGTGACTCTTCCTGAATAGCCGTTTTCCTTCTTGACACCGTCACTGAACCTCCAACGGACGAAACCACCCGAAGACACTCGCGGATCGTTGGTTTCCCAATCGCCTGCAAACGCGGCTGAAGGGTTTTTCGGCGTCGCCGCCGGTTTTTCCTCGGTCACCGTCGGCGTGCCCCTGTTCACTGCCTGATTGGTGTTGGTGTTGTTGGAGCTGCTTCGGCAACCGGACACGGCGGCCAAAAGACCAACGACGAACATTAAGCTAACGATTGAAACTGCGTTCAAAACCTTTATTTTCATTTGTTTTCTCCGTTGTGAAAAACTAACTGCTGACTTTCAGGAACGATCCACGGCCCGAACGAGACGGCTATGCAGCACGTAACGTCTCCTGAGAAGGATTCAAAGCCGGAACACTGTTTCTGCTCCGGCAATCCTGTGTCGCCGCCAGGCCCGCTTGCCGCTATTCCGTCTCAGTCATTTGAAACGCCCCATTGGGGTTTCGGATGATGTTGATCGTTTTGGAAGACGCATCCTTTATCTGAATCCCGTCGGATATCTTCCCGTCGGCAGTTCCTTTGCCACCGCAGGCGATCATCGTCATCACCGTGGTGGAAACCTTGCCCGCTCCGTTCGGTCCGATCGCTTCAAGAAAACTGCGGACGCCGCCAACCAGTTCGTAGATCAGAACGGTTTCATCGGTCCGGTTTAGGAAATTAACCTCGACAGTGTCTTGCTTCTTATCGAGGATCTTGAGCGACGAAACCGAATCGTTCCCGACATAAGTTTTCGCCAGATTCCCCCGACTGCCCCCGAAAGATTGGCATTTGCCCTGATAATCGTTGTGCTCGCACAGCACCGCGCGCACCTTGTCTCCGACCTTGATCGAGGAGATCGAATCGTTCGGAATACCGACATTGTCCATATTCGGTGACTGATAACCGGTCTCGCTCAGCACCACGCAGGTTCCGGCAAAATCCGCGTCAGAATAAACAAAGATCTCTGTCTCAGCGGGTGTTCCGGAACAACCCGCACCGGTCGGGCGGCCGTTTTTCGGAAGATCAGCGTCCACCTTCTCGACCGGTGCGATCTTCTCTTCCTGGAGTTTATCCGAATCGGGATCAATATTGGTCTTCGATGGCCGGTCGGACAGATCGGGCTTCTCGCGATTCACGACTTTCAGGTTCTCGTCGACGGCGGGCTCCAGCCTCTCGGACAAAGCGCGGCAACCGGAAATCATCGTCAAAACGGATAGAAGCATCAGGACGCAAATCGTTCTCCGCTCATATCGTCTGTTCAATCTTCTTCTCCTTTACCGACTGCTCAGCTTCGTCGGCTACCGTTGAATTGAGGCCGCGACAAACAAGTTCCGGCACCGGACGCCATCAACCGTCGCATCCGAATGGAACATTCAAACGGGAGCGGCATAGGCGCGAAAAACCCAAAAAACCCCCGCCTCGGATCCGCCCGGGGGTCAGCGCCCCCAGTTCACGATCACCCGCAACTGACGTAATCCGTCGAAACGTATCCGAATCCTCTCTTGTACTTGATCTTGGTCCAATAGTTTCCATACCGGTCCTCGACCACGCTGTAGGCCAGGATCTGGGTCCCGATCTTCAAGCTTCCGATCACACGGCCGCCAGGGGTTGCACGAACGCGAAGCGGCAATGCATTATCCCCGACGACAACGCAGTTATCCTGAAAAAGCAGCGGCAATTCGGTTGCCGCTGCCGCTTTCGCGGGTGCGAACACGACCGTGCCGAAAAACACTGCCACAACCAATGCTGCCATCATCGACAGTTTCATTTTCATCGTAATTGTCCTTCCTTATCTCAATTAGAATTCAGGCAATCGCCTCTTACGCATTAGGGGCAAACTTAGGGTTTCACGGCAAAGAAAGTCTGGATTATTTCCAGATTTTTCTTGGATTTTTTTTGGATTACGTTCTGTTGCCTCCGGGATCAATGGCAAACCGCACGGCAGGATGTCAATTCCCGATTCCAACCGGCTGGCCACCCCCCAAATCAAGGATCGGGCGCAAAGTGCAGCCGCGCCGCGAACCGACGGCAACGAACATTAACCAAAATCAAGCGTTAGGATTTCTTCGCGGATTCTTGACTAGTTTCGGAGTGCCTGCCGTTGCGCGCTTTGCGTTCTTTGCGTGGGAAAATGCCTGCTTGGCGAGTGGATCCCGGTACCCCGCGCAAAGCCCGCCAAGATCGCAACGGCGACGGTGATCCAGATGGCTCTATTGCGTTATCCCGGATTAACAACGATTGTCCACCGGTGCGCGACTCTTAGGTTCGCAAATAGCGTCGTTGGTGCGAACCGACGGCAGCGAACATTATCCAAACTACGCGTTGGGATTTCCATCGCGGATTATTGACGAGTTGCGGACTGACGTTGCGCGCTTTGCGTTCTTTGCGTGGGAAAATGCCTGCTTGGCGAGTGGATCCCGGTACCCCGCGCAAAGCCCGCCAAGATCGCAACGGCGACGGTGATCCAGATGGCTCCATTGCGTTATCCCGGATTAGCAACGATGGTTCAGCGGTGCCCGACTCTCAGGTTCGCATTCTGCCGCCCTCTACTAGGGCTCGATGCGCATTTGTTGCCCGGCGTTTTCCCGCAGCTGACGTTGCGCGCGGCGAAGCGGGGCGCTTTCGCCCTCTACAAGGGCTGATCCACAATAACAAATCCCAACTCCATATGCGATTACATTGCGAATGAGTAACAGACTCACCAATATTTACGTGTGTGGCGCCCTTCCGCCGCGAGTCGATCGCACCGAGTACGGCGCACACCCAAATCACGCGTGAAGATGACGTAACCGCTTTTCGCCGCGGATTGCACGAATTCCACATATTTTCTGTGTTTTGTTCGTGGAATTCGTGAAATCCGTGGCAGAATACTTCCAATGCGTCATCCGGGATCAATGAATCCTTAGGGCGAACGCAGGCTCCGCCCGAAACGAACCGTTGCCCGAGATACGTTCGGAAAAAGCTGGAGTCGTGATCTTCCGAGTTGGCCTTTCGTGTTCAAGAATGGTCGATCTGTTGCTCATTTACCGCAGCCGCATTGGTCGCCGCAATCTTTCCTTTCTCGGGTCGATCTGCCGATCTGGCGCCAGACGGTCGCGGCGATGTAAGCCGCGGCGCCGGAAACGATCAGGCAAACGATCAAAGACTGAACCGAGATCATCAGAACCCCAGAAGCTTCCCACCTTGGTAGGTCAGGAACGCGGCCAGATATGCGAGGCCGGTCATATATAAGATCATAAAGGCAGGCCATCGCCAAGAATTCGTCTCACGCCGCACGATGGCGACCGTCGACATACATTGCATCGCGAGGACGAAAAAGACCATCAGCGTGAGCGCGGTCAGCGGCCGCCAGGTCGGGGACCCGTCGGGATTCTTGGCGTCGCGGATGGCAGAGATCAGCGTTTCAGACTCCTCGTTCGCATCCTTCCCGACGTTGTATACGATGCTCAGCGTCGAAACCAAAACCTCGCGCGCGGCGAAACTCGCGATCAGCGCGACGCCTATCTTCCAGTCGAATCCGAGCGGGGCGATGGCCGGTTCGATCGCGTGACCGAGCGTTCCGGCATAACTGTGCGTGAGCTGGTAGGATTCGGCCGTTTCGGTTCCGGCGATGTCCGCCGGCGGCACCGATTTCGGAAAGTACATCAGTGCCCAAAGCACGATCGAGATCGCGAGAATGACCGTTCCGGCGCGCTTTACGAATAGCCATGCGCGAAGGAACATGTTCTGCATGACGTTTCGAAGGTTCGGCAGCCGGTACGGCGGAAGCTCCATCACGAACGGCGGCTGGGCCGACGTGCTGAGCACCGTCTTCTTCAGGATGAACGCGACGAGCAGCGCGGCGAAGATCCCGAGCGCATACATCGCGAGCATCAGAACCGCCCCCAGCGAAACAAATCCGAGAACTGTCCGGCCCGCGAAGAACGATGCGATCATCAACGTGTAGACCGGAAGACGCGCCGAGCAGCTCATGAACGGCGCGATGAGGATCGTCGCGATCCGGTCCTTCGGATTCTCGATCGTCCGCGTCGCCATTATTCCCGGGATCGCGCAGGCGAAGCTGCTCATCAGCGGCAGGAACGCCTTGCCGTGCAATCCGACGCGCGACATCAGTTTGTCGAGCAGGAATGCGGCCCGCGCCATGTAACCCGAGTCCTCGAGGATCGATATGAACAGGAACAGGAGCAGGATTTGCGGCAGGAAGACCAACACGCCGCCGACGCCGGCGATGATTCCGTCGACGACGAGATCGGTCAGGATGCCTTCCGGCATATTGCCGCGGACGGAATCTCCGAGCGCGCCGAAACCCTTTTCGAGAAGGTCCATCGGAACATTTGCCCACGAAAAGATCGTCTGGAAGACGAGCAGCAGAACGCCGACCAAGATCAAAAGGCCGAAGAACTTGTGCGTCAACAACCGGTCGACCTTTTCTGAAAAATTATGCGCGCCGAGGTCCTTGTGTTTGACTGCTTCCTGAACTATGCGGGAAATGAAACCGTACCGCGCGAAGATGCGGCTGTTCTGTGAAGAATCGAGTTCGAACCGAAGTTCCTCGGGGACCGAGCGCGCCGTGCCGATCACATCGCCGATCCTGTCCGCCAGTTCCTCGACCCCGCGGCCCGACGAAGCGTTCACGGCGACGACCGGGACACCGAGGAGACGGCCGAGCATCGCGGTATCGATCTCGTGTTTCTGCCTTTCGAACTCGTCGATCATCGTCAGCGCGACGACGATCGGGACCTTTTTCTCGAGAAGCTGAGTAACGAGATAGAGGTTTCGTTCGAGATTCGTCGAATCGACGACGGCGACGACCGAATCGGGGTGCGGCAGAGTTTCATCGGTCCCCGTCAGGACGTCGCGTGCGATCCGCTCGTCAAGCGAAGTCGCATCGAGGCTGTACAGCCCCGGAAGATCGATGAGCCGCGCCGCGCGGCCGTCGACCGACCAGTTTCCCTCTTTTCGCTCGACCGTGACGCCCGGATAGTTGGCGACCTTTTGACGGAGCCCGGTGAGCGCGTTGAACAGGGTCGTCTTTCCGGCGTTCGGATTGCCGGCAAGCGCGATCAGAAGCTCAGACCGGTCGGTTCTGCTTCCGGCATCGCTCATTCGCTGACCTCGATCGCCTGTGCCTCGTTGCGACGGATGGCGAGACTGTAACCGCGGACCCGGATCTGGATCGGATCGCCGAACGGCGCGGTCTTTACGACGCGTACAACGACGCCGGGAACGACGCCCATCTCCATCAGCCGTTTCGAGACCGGCGTATCGCCGTGCACTCTGACGACCGTCGCCGTCGACCCGACCTCAATGTCCGAAAGCAATGTGACCAATTCCAAAATCTCCCGCGGACGAGCTCGCCGCCATCAGCTTTGTGCTGAACTTCACAAATTGTAACCCAACTGAAAGTCGATTTCAATTAAGGTTCATTTCGGCGGGATGATGCTTTCCGCAACGAGGTCGGCCTGATACGGGCCGACGCTGAAACGAAGCGGAGTGCGACGTTTTTCGTTGCTGAACCAGAACTTGATCCCAAGGCCGTCGAGTTGCGGGTTTCCGGTGAAGACCGTTACAAGCTGCGCCGAAACCTTTTCGCCCCGAAGCGTGATGACCTGCGCCGACGACGGCCGCAGCATAAAGACGAAGAACTGGGTCCCGAATAACACTGCGACGCGCGTATCGTTGACCGGATTCGTCGCGTCCTTCGACGGTTTGAGATTGAACGATCGGACGGCGTAGAAAAGCGAGAGCAGATTATGCGTGTTGACCGGGATCTGAACCTGGGCGTTACCGTCGACGACGGCAATACCCCGGTCCTGATCGAACCGCGCCGTCTGATTCAGCCCCGCCAACGCTCCGCCGAACTTCGACTCGCTCTGGATCGGCTGGAGATCGTCCGGGTCGACCCACGTTTTGAAGGCATCGCCGCGTTTGAATATCGAACCGGGCGAATCCGTCCCGTCGAAGTTTGCCGAGAGCAGAAGCGAGTCGCGATTCCCCGTTCCGCTTTGGATCTGCCTGCGTTCCTGGACCCGGAAAGATGCCGTCCCGGCGGTTTGCCCGTTCGCGGAGAAACGGTATTCAAGGTTCTCGCCGATCGCGAACGGGATCTCGGGCCCGAGCGGGGCGTTCGGAACGTACGGGCGCGGCGTGGCCTTCGGCGAGGGGGTCGGCGTCGCCTGCTTCGTCGGCGCAGGCGTTGGTGTCGCGGCGTCCGTGCCGGGCGCCGTCACGATCGCGGCAAGCGAGGCCCGGAACTCGCTCTTCTGATAGCGGAAGCGAAAAAGCACGGGGATGCGCCGCGCATCGTTCGAGAAGTTGATGCGAACATCCGTTACGTTGCGCTTCGCGAAATACTCGCTGGCGACGCTCACGACGGTGGTATCGAAACCGCCGGCGTCGGTCTTGGCATTCTCGGACGCCCCGGCGACGGCATTTACGGCGAATTGGGCGCCATTCTCGAAGATCGTGAAGCTGCCCGATCCGCCGGTCCGGCGCAGATGCTGGACAAGCGACACAAATTCGTAATCCAGAGTCGGACGATCAAGGAATCTGGAGGTTCGTTCCTCGGAGGCGACCCCCGCCAGATTCCTGATGCGGACGTAGAGAGGCAGGTCCGTTTCCGGCGAAACGAAAACGGTCCGCGCTTCGTCGATCAGAAAAAGCGATGCGGCTACAAAGTCGTTCGTCTTGATGCGGGAACCGTATTCGATCGCGTCGCGGCCTTCGAGTTTGCCCTTGGAAACGGTCTGGAGTTCCGCATAGCCCGCATTCTGATACCGGCCGTAGCTCAGTGTGTACGTGAACTTTTCCCCGACGAGGCGCTCGGAATCGGCTCCGGCGCGGCCTGGATTTCCGACCAACGCCGAGGCGATTGCCACGACAACGACCAAGACGAGGACTGTGTATCGTTTCATCAATTCCCTTCGATCTGTGCGACGATTTCGCGCAGTGCCGCGACCGGATCCGGCGCACCGGTAATCGGACGCCCGATCACAAGAAAGTCTGCGCCGGCGGCAACTGCGTCCGCCGGTGACATTACACGCTTCTGATCGTCAGAAGTTGCGGCGATCGGCCTGATACCGGGGGTAACGATCAGAAAATCGCTCCCGAGTTTCTCGCGGATCGTGACGATCTCAAGCGGAGACGCGACCACGCCGTGCAACCCACATTCTGCCGTAAGTCCCGCTAAATTCAAAACTTGCGAGGTCAGATCCCGATCAACGCCGGTCTCGGCGAGGGTCCCGGCCGCCGTACTCGTAAGCACCGTAACGGCGATCATACGCGGAAGTTCGAGTCCTTCCTTCTCGCAGACGGAAGTGACCTCCCCGAGCGTCCGGCGCATCATCTCCGCCCCTCCGGCAGCGTGAACATTGAACATCCAAACGCCGAGCCGGGCCGCCTCGACCGAAGCGCCGGCGACGGTGTTCGGTATGTCGTGAAATTTTAGATCGAGAAAGATCCGGAGACCGGAACGAACGAATTCGCGCACGATACCCGGCCCCTCGGCCGTGAACAGCTGGAGTCCTATCTTGAACGCGCCGGCCTCGCCTCGCAACCGATCGACAAGCCTCCGGGCATCGGCGGCGCGGTCGACATCGAGCGCCACGATTATCCTATCTTTCACCATCTTTCTTGACATCCTTCTCGATGTCTCGGAGCGCGTCGGCCGTGATCCTCCTGAAGTACTTTCGAAGCCGATGGGCCCCGCCGGAGATCAAATATGCTCTCGGATTCGCAAAATGCCTGTAAGGAAGGGCCGTTTCGAGATCGACGGGATCAGGATCGTGAATGAACTCATGGCACTGGTCGCTTCCCTGTATTACGCTCAGCGCCAGTTCGCGTGCCTCGGCCTCGGCAACGCGCTCTTTACGGCGCCGGAAGATCACGCTCTCCATAAACCGCGCGTCCGCGAATTCGCGATCGCATTTGCGGACCATTTCGAAGTGGCGGAGCGCCATCTTCAAGCGTCCGAGTTGGAAATACGCGCAACCTATCAGGTACTCGAGCTCCGCGTGCGTTCCCATCGACGTCGCTTGCTTGAACGCCGCCACGCATTCGGTCCAGTTCCCCGAATATGCCGCCGACAAAGCCCAGACAGAGTTGACGATCATCAGCGTCGACGGCTCGTTCGCGAGCAGGCTCATCAGCCTCCGCGACTCCTCGAACTGATGAAGTTCGGCATATGCGATGCCGCCCAAAAGCCGCCCGGCCCGGTCGTCAGGCACAAGCGCGAGAAGTTGATGTGCAAGTTCGATCGCCCGCGGAAAGCGTTCGCTCGCGACGAGCCGCGCAAGAACGAAGCGATGCAACGCAACGTTCCGCGGCGACATCGCGAGCGCCTGATCAAAGATCTGAAATCCGGCGCGCTCCTTGTAATTGTCCCAAGCGAGCAATCCGTCGATAAAAAGCTTCGCCAGCAGATCGGACCTCGGCCCGCGGTGTTCGGCCAGGACCGCGTCAAGCGCGGCGTCGTCGGCATCCGCGCGTCGCTTGACGTCGGCTACGATCTTCCCGAGATCCGGGACAGGCTTAGCCTCGTTTTCGCCATCAACCAGTCCGAGCATCCCGTAAAGCTGTTTGATGAGATCTCGCTCGTCCTTCATTATCTGGCTCTGTTCGCGAAGGATCTCGACGACGCCCCGCAGGGCTTCGGACATCTGCGAGTGCCTGAGTTCAAGGACGGAGACCCTTTCGAGCAAATGATCTTCGTAGTAAGTCGGCGTCTGGTTCGTATCGTAGTTGAGCGAGTTCGGGAACACGACAAGCAAGAGTCGCGTCCCGCAAGCAATGCAATGCGATTCGCTGAGCGGATTGGCCGCCCGGCAATTCTGGCAGTAAACAGTTGAATCGTTCAATTTGAGGTCAATCCATATCGAGCGGATTCTTGAACGGCAGGTTCGCCCCGCCTTCGGCCCGCTTCATAGCTTCTTTGAATTTCTCGTCGAGCAACCGCTCACGGTCTTTTTGCGAGGACATCTCCTGTTCGAATAGCTGATCGCGCAATCCCTTCTGTTTTTCGAGATCGCTCCTGAGGTCCTCGAAACTGCCGAGGTGTTTCTTTTTCTCGTCGAACGATATTATCGCGCCGGTCTGCGCGTCCACCGTGATGGCCGCTTCGCAACACGGGCAAAGAATGCTGAACTTCTCCATAAACAACAACTTACGGTCGCTTCGTCTCGCCCGTCGCGATGTTCGCCGCGGGCGGCTTGACGCCGATTATCTCCAGGATATTGCTCGGCGCGAGCGCCCGAAAATTCGCCATCTTGTCGGCCGGGGCCTCGACCACCTTGCCGTTCTTCAAATAGACGTAATATTTCGAATCCGCGCCGAGGATCTTCCGTTCGACCTTGCCGATGTACGGGTTGTTCCGGAATTCGCGTATCTCTTTGAAATTCCCGGATTTGTCCATCTCGGATCTGAACGTGGAATCGTCCGGCGCCTCGATCCGTCCAGTAACCGCGGGATCGTTCGGATCGTTCTTCGGTTGCAGATCGGTGCGGAACTCCCGTGACGGAGTTGAGTTGACGACCTGGTTTCCGGCCCGGTTTGCGACCGGCGCCGGTTGATTCGCAGATCGCGCATTCGCCCCATTTGCCGGATTCTCGGCGGGCGCCTCGGCGGACGCGCAGCCGAAAGCCGTTGCGGCCGCCATCAATAACACCGATCGAAGCAGGATTCTGATTTGCATAAAAACGCGCCCGTCTGAAAAACGACGACCCTCACAAAAATACCCAAAATTCGCCCGATTCGCAATCCCGTTCCGGACGAACCTAACGGTCGCCAAAAAATGGCGCGCGCCGCCAGGTTCTGAAACCGTGGCGGCGCGAAACCGGGCAAAGGCCGGCGATCAGATGTCGTAGTACATAGCGAATTCGAGCGGATGAGGACGGAGCCGCATCGGCTGAATCTCATTCTCGCGTTTGTAACGAATCCAGCGTTCGATCATCGACGTTGTGAACACATCTCCCTTGAGCAGGAACTCGTGATCGTTCTCGAGTGCCCTTAGCGAATCGTCGAGGCTGCCCGGAAGCGACGGGACGTTGGCGAGTTCCTCGGGCGGAAGATCGTAGATGTCCTTGTCGAGGGGCTCGCCCGGATCGACGCGGTTCTGAATTCCGTCAAGCCCGGCCATCAGAAGCGCGGCGAACGTGATGTAGGGATTGCAGCTCGGGTCCGGCGGACGGAATTCGAGCCGCTTCGCTTTCGGCGACTGCGAGAACATCGGAATCCGAACCGCGGCCGATCTGTTGCGGGCCGAGTACGCGAGGTTGACCGGTGCCTCGAAACCCGGAACAAGCCGTTTATAGCTGTTCGTCGTCGGCGCGGCGAAGGCGACGATCGCCGGCGCATGCTTCAGAAGGCCGCCGATATAGAATTTCGCCATCTCGGAAAGTCCGGCGTACTGGTCGCCGGCGAAGAGAGGCTGGCCGTCCTTCCAGAGCGACTGGTGGCAATGCATACCCGATCCGTTGTCGCCGTAAAGCGGCTTCGGCATAAACGTCGCGGTCTTTCCGTGAGCGAACGCCGTGTTCTTTACGACATACTTGAAGAGCATCAGGTTGTCGGCCGTGTGCAGCAGGTTCGAAAACCGGAAGTCGATCTCGCACTGACCGGCGGTCGCAACTTCGTGGTGGTGGCATTCGACGTTGATCCCGACTTCGTCGAGAATGAGCGAGATCGCATTTCTAAGATCGATCAGGCTGTCCATCGGCGCGACCGGAACGTAACCTTCCTTCGGACGTATGTGATAACCGTAGTTCGGCGACATCTCGGTCCCGTGCCGACCCGAGTTCCAATGCCCCTCTTCCGAGTTGACCGTGAATCCGGCAGAATGTTGGCCATTGTGGAAGTGCGCCTCGTCGAAGACGAAGAACTCCGCTTCCGGGCCGAAATAGACCGTATCGGCGATGCCTGTGAACTTGAGATAGCTTTCGGCGCGGACCGCGACCGACCGCGGATCCAGGCCGTAGCCCTCTTTCGTGATCGGATCGACGACGTTCGCGATCAGGCAGATCGTCGTTTCGTCGGCGAACGGATCAACCCAGCAACGCGACGGGTCCGGGATCAACAACATATCGGACTCGTTGATCGCGGCCCAACCGCGAAGGCTCGAAGCATCGAAACCGAAACCGTCCTCGAAGCTGTCCTCGGTTAACTCACTTATCGGATAGGTTAGATGGTGCCACGAACCCGGGAGGTCCGTGAAGCGCACAGATACAAAGCGCGCGCCCTGCTCGGCGGCGTAGTTCATAACATTTTTTGCGTTCATTCATTCTCCTAAAATGATAAAGATAATCGGGGAAGATCGTCCTATTCACGCAAAAAACGCTATTAGTTTTGCATCATCGAATCGATTCGTCAAATCGGGTCAAGGGTTGAACACCTCGGCCTTATCGGTGGTTGCGTATCCGACCGTTTTACCTCGGTCGTTCATTATTTGGACCTTTTTGAACCCCTTTTCGGGGCCGATCGAAAGGATCTTTTTCAGCAACTCTTCTTTCTTTTCGAGCGAAAGGTCGTTCCAAGTCTCGAGCGCGATGCCGTAGAAGGTCTCTTCGTTGATGCGCGCCGACTGCAGATGTTCCTTGAGCGAGGAGTTTTCGATATTGACCCGCTTCACCTTTGTTGACTGTGTCGATGCGAGTTCCTGTGTCTTGGCCTCGGCCCAGAAATACACGCCGCCGCAAACCAGGACGACGAAGACCGTCAATCCGAGCAGCCATTTGTTGACTCCCCAGAAGGGATTCCGGGGCCTGCTCGAAACGCGACGGACCGGTTCGCGCTCCGCCTTGGCGTGGACCTCGACGATCTCCGTCTTCGCCTCGAGCGACCGCTCTTTGAGAAGTTCGACGAGCGCGAACGACTTTCCGGTCGAGTCCGAGATCGCCTGGTCGTGCAGGAAACCGTATTTTTCCTCGAGCGCCGCGGCGTTCGCGCCGTTTCGTTCCCGAGTGATGAGATCGACGTACCGATTGCCGATCCGGACGTTGGCCTCGATCGACGCGACCGCGAGAATCGGCGCGAAGAAGTCCTCGTGGCAGCTTTCTTTGAACATCCGCAGACGATTGAAGAAATCGTTGCCGATGAGTTCGTCGAACGTCGGAGTCGCCTCGGCCTCGGTCACAAAATCCTGAAACTTGAGGACCGCGATCAGCAGGTTCGAATCGTCTTCCGCGGCATTGTATACCTGGATGCTCGACCAGTCAGCGTAGAGATCTTTGAGCTGAGCGATCAGTTCCTCGCGCGGGAAAAGCAGTTCGCGCTTTTCACCCTCGGATTCGGCGCTGAAGAGACGCGTCATTACAAGATCGAACTTGTTTCGTACCGGTTCCGAGAACGGCGAGTTGCGGTAGAACCGGCCCATCGCGATCAGCGCCTGCGGACTGAGCGCGGGCTTCGTGGTCTCGCAATAGCGCCGCAGGTGCGCGACCGAGACATGCCGATCGCGATGCGAAAGCGAGGAATACCAACTTTCCGTCTCCTGCATCAACTGAAACTCGGCGCGCGCGTGCTCGGCCGACTTCGTATCGCCCGAGACCTGCATGAATTCGTGGAGCGCCTTCTTGACCGGCAGATCGTCGAACGGTTTCGGCACGATCTTCATCTGCTCACGCTCGACGCCAGAAAGCACGTGATCGACCATCTGCAGCCCCGTGACCTCGTCGATCGCACGCTTTTTGAAATATTCGCGATGGTTGACGATCGGGCGCTTGTCAGCACTTCCGAAGCTCGACCGCGGCCCGGCGGCGAACGAGGTCCGGCCGACGGATCCCATAGGCGGAGCGGCAATCGGCCTCGTCCCCGGTTTGTCCGCCAGCGGTCTTGGCGCGGGAGGCGCTTCGGGCGCCGGCTCCGGAACGGGCGCGGCAGTCATCGGCGCGGGGTTCGGAGGGTTGAACGCGAGTGGTGCGGGGATCGAACCGTAATTGGCGGAAGAGGCTTTGACCGGAAGAGATGCAGCGTCTGCACGCGTCGGCATCGAAACCGGAACCGGGCGCTCAGGAGCGGCCATCGGCTGCGTCGGCGGAGTTTGCGGAACAGGACGCGTCGCTTCCGGAACCGGAGGAACCGGCCCGAAGGTCGGCGCTGGCGGCGTGACGTCGTTCGTGACGAGCACGGGCGCTGTCGGCACATTGAGCGGCACGGCAGCGTTGCTTGGCGGAACCTCCGGACGAAGGGTTCCGCCGCCGGAGTTCTCGAATGCCGGCGGCATCGGCGCGAACGCTAGATCTGACGGCGAAACGGTCGGACGCCTGCCCTGCGTTTCGATGACCGTCTCTTCAAGCAGGTTCTCTTCCTTTAGCTCTTCGATTAGATCTTCAAAAACATTCATTGTCGTTTTCGGTGCCGGAATGGTTTAGAGGAAATGAGGAAACGGCCAACAATGATGTTACCGTTTTTCTGGGATGAAAGGAAGAAGTTTTTTAACAATGCTGTTCACGGGCTAAGCTGAACGATCTCACCGGTCTGATTGAGCCGATATGTGATCGGCGCCATTCCGACTCCGTTGTACCCAGAGGCTACGATCACGTATTCATTCCTAAGTTCTTCGTCGGTCGGGACGGGCGGTACCATCTCGATGTAGAACTTCCCTTTACCGAGGCCCGGACCATCGGCGACTCCAAGCGAGCCGCCCTGGATCGTGTTCAGTTCGCTGAGGCGCGCGAACCTGCCGTATTGCGAATAGTAGCTAACCTGCATCGAGCTCATCGCCCTGAGATTTGCATACATCGCCCCATTGTCGGCCGAACGCATGCCTTTCTGGAAGTTGGGTATCCCGATCGCCGAGACGATGGCAATGATGGTGACAACCAACAACATCTCGATGATCGAAAAACCGCTTTCGGATTGTGTTTTCATATTTTTCACCTCTGCAAAACCGTTCCGTTGACATTTTTTGTCACGGCATCTTTTACAACTTTCGGCATCCTCGATCGTCAGAATGCGGATAATCAAGGGACTCGCGAAGAATAGCGACGACGCTCAGGTCCTGCCGACTCCGTCTCTGCAACGTCTGTGCCACGGCCGTCGGCGGCCTGTCCGGACGAAAAATAGTTGTTGTTACGGATTTTGTTTTTTGATAAATTTTCTATAAGTTATTAGTTTTTATGTTTTTGTCCCGAGCGGCTCGGGTCACGCCGTTTATTGGAGAAACTTTATTGAGCGCAATAATTGATCAGACCATCGAGACGTACGGAATCGAGAACTGGGGAGCAGGCTATTTCGGCGTCAACAAGAAAGGAAATCTAACCGTTCGCCCATCGGACAACGACAACCTCTCGGCCGACATTCGCGAGATCATCGAGGATCTCAGGAAACGAGGCATCGATCCGCCGATCCTTCTCCGATTTCCGCAACTTCTTGTCGGTCAGATCCGGAAACTCCAAACGGCATTCCGCAAATCGATCAAAGAATTCGAGTATCGCGGCCGCCATCTTTGCGTCTTCCCGATGAAGGTCAATCAGAACCGTGCCGTCGTCGAGGAGTACTTGCGCGAAGCGGGACGGTACGATTTTGGCCTCGAGGCCGGTTCGAAGGCCGAGCTTTATGCCGCGCTGTCGATGGAGCAATCCGACGAGAGCTTGCTGGTCCTTAACGGCTTCAAAGACAAGGGATTCGCTAAACTTGCGTTTACCGGCGCCCAGGCGGGAAAGAACGTTGTCATCGTGATCGAAAAGTTGAGCGAACTCGACCACACGCTCCGGTTCACCGAGGAGACGCTCGCCGAGAACCCGAAGGCTGATCTTCCGATGATCGGCGTCAGGGTCAAGCTCTATTCGAAGGGTTCCGGAAAATGGGAGAAATCAGGCGGCGAGGCCGCGAAGTTCGGCCTCACGACAACCGAGATACTCGAAGTGATTCGGCGCCTTCAGGATGCCGGCCGCACCGATATGCTGAAACTGCTCCATTTTCATATCGGGTCGCAGTTGACCGACATCAAACGGATCAAAAACGCGATGAAAGAGGCTGCGCGCACCTACGCGAAGATCCGGCAAATGAACATCCCGATCAAGTATCTCGACGTCGGCGGCGGAATGGCGGTAGATTACGACGGATCGCGGACCTCGTTCGAATCCTCGGCCAACTACAACGCCCGCGAGTTCGCGAACGACGTGATCTACGTCATCAAGACGGTCTGCGACGACGAGAACGTCCCGCATCCGGACATCATCCAGGAGTCGGGCCGCTATCTTTCCGCATATCACGCCGTACTGATCACGAATGTTCAGGACGAGATCGAAACCGTCGTCGAGGACATAACGCCGATGAAGATCGATGAGGACGACCCGCAGGTCGTCAAGGAACTCTACGATCTGCGGGAGAGCATCAACGGGAAAAACTACCGCGAGTATTATCACGATGCGCTCGAACACCGCGAGGAACTGTTCCAGATGTTCAACCTCGGTTTGATTTCCCTCGAAGACCGTGGTAAGGGCGAGGTTCTGTTCTGGGACGTTTGCGAACGCGCGGACGGCTATGCGCAGCAGAAGAAGTACGTTTCGGAGGAGTTCGACGAGCTTCGCAAGCTGTTGTCGACAAAGTACTTGGCTAATTTCTCGGTGTTCCGTTCGATGCCTGACAACTGGGCGTTGGAACAGTTGTTCCCGATCGTCCCGATCCATCGGCTGAACAAGAAACCCAATGAATTTGCGACGCTTTGCGATATCACCTGCGATTCGGATGGCATTGTCGAAAAATTTGTCGATTTGCACGACGTCAAACCTGTCCTAGAATTGCACAAGCTCGACAATGACGAACCGTATTACCTGGCGATGCTTCTGGTCGGCGCATACCAGGAAGTGATGGGCAACAATCACAATCTTTTCGGCGTGCCGCACGAGGCGCACATTCACATTGGCGAAGACGGGCATATCATCAAAAAGGTGATCCACGGCGCGACGCTGGGCGATACGCTCCAGACCGTGCGATTCGAAGCCGCTCAGATGCACGACCAGTTCCGGCGGATCATCCAGCGGCGGATCAAATCGGGCGACCTGACCGAAAAGGCGGGTCATGAACTCATCGAGTATTTTGAAGGGCAGATCGACGCGTACACGTATTTGACGCCGAACGGCGGGTGAGCGCGAGTTTTGAAAAACTTTATTTCAGTCGTTTATTGGAGAAATTATGGTAGCGCAGAAAAAATCTAAATCATCGAAGTTCCTGACGGTTCCAACCCGGCCGATCCCGGTCGATCGGGACCGCTCAGTTGCCGGCCTCCTGGAAAAAATGGAAGGCGCGGGCTTTGGTGCGAAACAGCTTGCGGAAGCGCATCGGATCTGGCTCGATATGCTCGATGACAACTCGACGATATATCTTTGCGGATCCGGCAACCTGATCCCGGCGGGAATGCGCAGATTGCTGGCGTATGTCATCAAAAACCGTTTCGTCGATGTCCTCGTGATGTCGGGCACCGTCCTCTTTCACGATATTCACGAGACGCTCGGCCGGAATCACTTTCAGGGCCACGCGTCGATGACGGATGAGGAGCTCGAGGCGTCAGATGTCCTGCGCGTCGGCGATACGCTCGCCAACGCCGAGGAACTGCACGAAGCGGACGAATGGATCGGCAGCGTTATTAATCAGCTTGAGTTGTCGCGTTCATACTCGGTCCGCGAGTTCCTCCACCTTTTGGGCCGCGAGCTCGCCGAGATCGCCCACGAAGACGGACTGTTGACGGCCGCCTTCAAATCACGCGTTCCGGTTTTCTGTCCGGACATCCTGTCGAGCGAGTTCTCGGTCGGGATCGCGCGCTGCCGTTTTGAGAAAAAGATCCAATTCTCGTTCGACACGGCGCAGGACACGCTCGAGATAATGCAGATCGCCAACCGTACGCGGAATTCCGGCGTCATCACGCTCGGATCGACGCTCAGCCAGAAAATGCTGGACGTGACCGAGGTTTCATCGTACATCACGCGGACCAACCCGCGCGGTCACAAATACGCGGTCAGCATCACGACCGACTCGGTCCCGCTCGAAATGCGGACCCCGAGTTTCGGCGGTTCCCACACGCAGGTTTTCGGTCGGCTCTTGAGGGGCGCGACGACGGCCTATGTCCCGGCCGACCCGTCGATCGCGCTGCCGATGCTGATCACCGCGCTCTCGCAGACGGCGGCAAAGTATATGAAGGGCCGCAAACGCCCGAGCTTTTCGTTCAGCGGAAAGGATCTCGGCGTCGATGTTCCGTGACGCGATTTGGATATTGGATTTTAGGTTTTGGATTTTGGATTGACCGATTTGAATCTTGAATCTTGAATTTGCAATCTGGAATTTTGGAATCTTGCCCCTTGAATCTTGACTCTTAACCTATGTCCGAATCAGCGAATCTTCCGATGAATTTCGGCGGGATCGAGGACGACGGCTACTCGAGCCTTGAAAAGGCAAGAGTGGTCGTTTTTCCGGTTTCGTACGAAGGGACCGTCTCGTACGGCACGGGAACGGGCGAGGGCGCGATGGCAATCGTCGATGCCTCCCGGAACATGGAGCTGTACGAAGAGGAGACCGATGCCGAAGTCTATCGGATCGGCATCCACACGACCGACGAGTTCCAGCCGCGCGACACGCCCGAGGCGATGATGCGCGATCTTTACGAGGAATCGCGGCGGCTCCTTGAATCCGGGAAGTTTCTCTGTATGCTCGGCGCCGAGCATTCGGTCAGCGCACCGGTCATCCGGGCCCACGCCGAACGCTATCACGATCTTAGCGTGCTTCAGATCGACGCTCACGCTGATCTTCGCGATTCGTACGACGGGACTCCGCATTCGCACGCGTCGATCATGGCGCGCGTCGTCAAGGATATGAAGATCCCGGCGGTACAGGTCGGGATCCGTTCGCTTTCGGCCGACGAAGCGAGGTCGATCGCGTCCGGACTTCCGACGAAGATATACTGGGCGCGCGATGTAGCCGGACAAACGGACTGGATCGACGAAGCGGTCGAACATTTGACCGACAATGTCTATCTTACGATCGACATCGACGGCCTCGACCCGAGCCTTGTCCCGACGACCGGGACGCCGGAGCCGGGCGGCCTCGGATGGTACGAAACGCTCGAACTGATCCGGAAGGTCGCGGAACGAAAACGCATCGTCGGAATGGACCTCGTTGAGTTCTCGAAAACCGAGAACTCGGACGCCCCGGCGTTTCTCTGCGCCAAGCTGGTCTACAAGACGCTCGCTTACGTTTTTCGCGACGAAACACCGAAGATCGTCGGCGGCAGCTGAAAAACCGCGAACCGTCGAATTCCCTTTTGCGTATTACCGATGTCGAATCTGAATCGTCGATTATTCGGAGAAAAAAGAGCAATGAAGTTCAGAGTTGTCTTTCTTTTCGCGGCGCTCGCCGCGCTCGCATTCGGCACGTCGTGCCGATCAGGCTCATCGGACGCGAACGCGCCGAAATCGGATGTCCCGCCGCCTCCCGTCGTCGTCGACGGCATGCGGACGTCGTATGCCGATATCGTTGAGAAAACATCGCCGGCCGTTGTTCGCATCGCCACGGAGCGCAAGGCGCAGACGATGACGAGCCGCAGCCCTTGGGACGATTTCTTCCGCGATATGATGCCCCAGCATCCGCAGACGCAACCGCAACAGCCTCAGCAAAAGGAACGGGGCGCCGGATCGGGTGTGATCGTCAACGCGGACGGCACGATCCTGACGAACCACCACGTTATCGACGGCGCCGAGAAGATAATCGTTCAGCTCGTCGATAACAAGACGTACGAAGCAAAGGTCGTCGGATCGGACCCGCCAAGCGATCTCGCGGTGCTCAAGATCGAGGCGCAGGGACTGCAGTCGCTGACGCTCGGAGATTCCGACCGTGTCCGTGTCGGGGACATCGTTCTCGCGATCGGAAACCCGCTCGGCATCGGCCAAACGGTTACCGGCGGAATCATTTCGGCAAAAGGCCGTCAGACGGGACTCAGCGACGGTTCGTCGTTTCAGGACTTTTTGCAGACGGACGCGCCGATCAACCGCGGCAATTCGGGCGGCGCGCTCGTCAACCTGAGCGGCGAACTGATCGGCATCAACTCGCAGATCCTTGCCGGAGGGCAATCCGGCGGGAACATCGGCATTGGTTTCGCAATCCCGTCCAATATGGCGAAAAACGTGCTCGAGCAGATCCTCAAGGACGGCAAGGTGCGCCGCGGAATGCTCGGGATAAACATCCAAAACCTGACCGAGGACGTCGCACAGAGCATGGACCTGAAGGACGTCAAGGGCGTGCTCGTGACGAACGTCCGCAACGGTTCGGCGGCTGACAAGGCCGGCATCAAACGCGGCGACATCATCACCGCGATCAACGGTGAGAAGGTCGAGGACGGAAATTCGCTCCGCAACAAAGTGGCCGGCACGCTTCCGGGCTCGGACGTTAAGGTGACCCTGATCCGTGACGGCAAGGAGCAGGAGGTCACGGCGAAGCTCGATGAGTTCACGAGCGACGGTCAGTCAGACGAGCGGCGCGACCAAAACAACTCGCCAGACAAATCGAAACCGACCGGCAAACTCGGATTGGATCTGAAACCCCTGACGCCGGAGGACGCCAAACAGCTTCAGGTTCCGGCCGACGTCAAGGGACTGGTCGTTGTCGCGGTCGATGCGAACGGAGCCGCCGCCGAGGAAGGAATGCAGCGCGGTGACGTCATCATCGAGGTCAACCGGCAGCCTGTCGAGACGCTTGACCAGATGCAAGCGGCACTCGAGAAATCGGGCGACCGGCCGATTCTACTGCTCGTTGCCAGACGCAGTCAGGTGAGTTATTTGACCGTCAAGCCCAAATAAGTGATGCAATGCGATGAGGACTGATTACGACCCTTGCTTTCAGTCGCAACGTGAATTGCTTCAGTTGGCGATACCGGACAAGTGTATCGGCCGACCGGTGACAAGACGCAGATCGCGAACGGTCGCGGGCAGACTGTGGAGCAAATGGCCGGAAGGTCAGTAATAAGATCAGCATTACTTTGGTCAGCGTTTTTGGCAAACTGCTGGCTCGGCGGAGCGATGTTGGTCGACGATCTCTTTTTTGCGTGGTGTTACGAACTCGGAATCGCTCCGTGGCTTCATACCCTCGCGGGGCTCCTGATCCTGGCTGTCGGGTTGATTGCGTTCGGACTGCTTTGGATTCGATTTGAGGTCCTTCGGCGGATCAGACAGGCTTTCCGATGGCGAATCATTATCCCATCAACAATCGGCGCCGTATTGCTGCTGGCCGGTTACGTTGTTTGGGGAACTTTTCGTCCGGTCCCGGTTGTCCCGGGGGCATCACGGGATTCGGTCGTTTATCTTGATATTGCACTTTGGTATCTCGAACATTACTACCTCCACAGCGATCAGATTGACTGGGCACATATAAGAGAGGTCAGTTTTGATCGAATCAAAGGAGCCCAGACTCCGAGCGATACCTATATCGGAATTCACGAAGCACTTGTTCTGATTGGCGATCGACATACCCAACTGATTCCGGCAAATTGGAAGGCTGAGCCCGACGATTTGTCTAAAATAGACGACTATCGCCGTCAAATCCTCGAAACCAAGACACCCGAGGGCAGACTCACTTCAGCAAACATAGGCTATGTCCTGGTGCCGTGGTTTCAAGGAACCGGATCCGGACCGATCGTCTTCCTCGATAAAGAGTCGAAAGCGGCCTACGTCGATCGTATGCGGCAAATACTCATCGAATTGGATAATCGGGAGCCCTGCGGCTGGATCCTTGACTTAAGAAAAAACCCTGGCGGCAATATGTGGCCGATGCTCGACGGGCTCGCTCCGTTGATCGGCGAAGGACGAGTGTTTTCAAACGAGATGCCGCAATTCGGGAGAAGAACAGACACGTGGATCATTGGCGGTCGTGCATCCTATGGAGCCCCATTTCTTGGCGGACTTGGACTCTGGGGCCCCGGAAAATTGGACCTCAAGAAAGGCCATGCGCCGATTGCAATATTGATCGGCAAGTTCACTGCCAGTGCGGGCGAGGCGCTCGTGGTATCGTTTAGCGGACGGCCGGACACTCGGACCTTCGGCACGCCGACCTTTGGCGCGACCACGTCGACGCAGGGGGTCTCATTGAGCGACGGTGCGGAGCTTTACATCACAATTGGTCGCGAAATCGATCGAAATGGACGATCGTACGAATCACAGATCGAGCCTGATGAGACTGTTGATGGTGTCGGCGAAGCCGATGATTCACCTCCCATAGTGGCCGCGTCGAATTGGATTCGCAGTAAGAGCCAGTGCCGCTGATCCATTTTCCTGAGGAAAAGCCCGGGTCAAAAGTTGTGGAAATGGTTTCGCATCCGAGTTTTCCGTCGCATCAAAGCCGGTTGGTAAGGTCAGCCCGACCTTGGCGGCTTGACGTCCTTCAGTTTTTTTCGGGACGGCTTGGGCTTCCATCCTTCCTCTGCCCGTTCGAGCAGTTTGAACAACAGATAAGGTGCGGTTTGCCTGGTCCGGAAACGACGGGCGGCGTTTGTCCGCGCCTTGACCGCCGTGAATGGCGACTCGATCGGGTTCTTCGTCTGCAGGCGCGCGCGTGTTCTGTCGGCAAGGCGTGAAACGTCGGCAGTTTCCCGGGCGCCCTCTCAAGGCATTCGGCGGCCTGCGATACCGCATTGCCGCCAGTCTACGAGGGTCGGTTTCGTTGCGTGCAATCCGTGATGCGGCAGTCCGCGCGGTGAGGCGTGGCGTCAATCGACCGCCCGTGCTGCCGGCGTGCCCCCTTACTTCGTGCGGGGTTCTGCATTGCCGATCGAGGTTTCACATCAACTGTGGATTAAGGGAATCATGCTGAACAGGATCTTTTTTGCCACGCTCGCAGCTTCCTAGCTAGGCGTGACGTCAATCGATCGCCCGCGCTGCGGGCGTGCCCCCTTACTTCGTGCGGGGTTCTGCATTGCCGATCGAGGTTTCACATCAACTGTGGATTAAGGGAATCATGCTGAACAGGATCTTTTTTGCCACGCTCGCAGCTTCCTTGGGGATTGTCGGCGTGCTCGAATTCTACGGCTACACCTGGCTTGGAAGCATCGGTGATCCCCGCGCGGCATATGAGGGTTTCAGGTACTACCAATCCGCCGCTTGGGCCGCGCTCTGGGTATCGGCGGTCGTTTTGCTCGCAATCGCGAATGTTATCCTATGGTCGACGCGCCGGGCTTGGGCGATGTGGTCTGCGTTCGGCTTTTTTGGATTGTTTATCGTCATCAGGTTCTTTGCGACGGGACCGGCAGGGGCCGCATTGTACAGGACTTTGGACGCAACTGCATCGGGTTTCGACCTCTCGCCGTTCCTTGGCGTCGCGATCGTCGCGCTCGCGGCGGCGATCGTCTATTTCGATCAGTATCTCCTTCTGAGGTTGCTGGACCGAATGTACCCGCCGCCTGTTGATGAAAACGAAAAGGAACCTGCCGAAGGCGAATGACACGCCGCGCCTTGCCAGCCACATCCGCGTGCTTCACCGCCGAGCCCTTAACTTTCGGACGTTCTCAGACGCAAACGAAAAGGGACCTCCGAATAGATCGAAGGTCCCAATAATGGTCGGGATGGCGAGATTCGAACTCACGACCTTTCGCACCCCAAGCGAACGCGCTACCAGGCTGCGCTACATCCCGTTCGAGCGAAGTTCAAGATTAAGAAACGGCGTTCGGTTTGTCAAACTCAATATTTTCTGAGGTACGAGTTCGGCTCTTCAGGGCGTTTGCGTTTGAGAAGTTCACGCAGTTCAAGGAGTTGCGACGCCAGATCGGTGAGCGCCTGCCGCCGGTCGGAGCCGATCGGCGCCGGATCCGAAGCTGCGATCCGCGGTTGCTGAACCTGCGGCTCGGGATCGAAATCGTCGATATCTTCAAGTTCTTCCTCTTCAACGGTTGGCGGCATCGGGACCGGTTCGTTCGGGACGATCTTCAATCGGCTCGATTCGCGAAGTTCGAGTTGGAGCTTCTTGCGGGCCCCCGCGATCGTGTATTCGTCTTCGTAAAGGAGTTCCTTGATCCTGAGCGCGATCTCTACATCCCGCCGGCGGTAACTTCGTTGTCCGGAACGGTTCTTCTGCGGCGAAAGCTGCGGGAACTCGGTTTCCCAGTAACGCAGCACGTGGGCCTGAACATCGACGATATCGCAGACCTCGCCGATCTTGAAAAAGATTTTCTCGGGTATCGCCATTGCAGCTTGTCCCATTCAGACCTCTCGTATGTTAAAGTTCTAACTGACTTCCGCCGGCGTTATTGTATGAATTTGCTGAGTTTGTGTCAACGGATTTTCTTGTTGTCCGTCTCCGGAGCCGAATTCGCGAAATTTGCGTCGCGCGTCGATGTTAATGCAGCACATTATGGTCGGCGAGTTCGAATTCATCGAGAAGCTGAAAAAAAGAAGCGCGTTTTCGCGCATCGGCGATGACTGCGCGGTGCTCCCGAAAGACGATGCTGAAGATCTGGTCGTGACGGCGGACTTGTTGGTCGAGGGAATTGATTTCCGGCAACGATGGGCATCTGCCAACGACGTCGGACACAAGGCGCTTGCCGTTTCCCTCTCGGACATTGCGGCAATGGGCGGTCGACCGCTGTGGGCGCTGGTCTCTATCGCGATTCCCAAATCGCTCTGGGTCGCCGACTATGCCGAAGCGTTCTACGAAGGCTATGTGGCGTTGGCCCAGCGGTTCGGGGTCGAGGTCGCCGGCGGAGATATCTCACGATCGGACGGCGGGTTCGTTGTCGATTCGGTGGTCGCCGGTGCCGTTCCGCGCCGATCCGCGATCCTGCGTTCCGGAGCCCGCGCCGGCGACCGGATCTGGGTCAGCGGTGATCTCGGGGGCGCGGCTGCCGCGCTCGAAGCATTTGAATCCGGCGCGAAGGATCACCCGGCGGCCAGCCGGCTTCTGCGTCCCAACCCACGGGTCGAACTTGGCAGATCGCTTCTCGAATCAGGCGTCGTGACATCAATGATCGACATCAGCGACGGGCTTTCGGGTGATCTGATGCACATTTGCCGAGCGAGCGGCGTGGGCGCTGAAATTGAAAGTGGGGCGATACCGATCGACCCACGGATCGAAGATTCCGATCACGCCTTTCGCTACGCACTGAACGGCGGCGAAGACTTCGAACTCCTTCTGACCTCCACCGCAACCCATGATCTTTCCGAGATCTCGCGCAACCTGAAGCCGATCGGAACGGTGACGGCAAGCCTTGAGGTCATCGAACTTGTTTCAAACAACACCCGCACGCGTATCGTTCCAAGATCGTTCAGGCATTTTTGACAGTGGACAGTGGACAGTAGACAGTGGACAGTGGACAGTGGACAGTGGACAGTGGACAGTGGACAGTGGACAGT
>CAZARD010000045.1:0-31819 GCA_964487505.1 uncultured Blastocatellaceae bacterium
CAAGATCAATCACAATGAACTGCTGACCTACCCGAACAAGTTCGATCAGATCCTGTTCGGAACCATCGAGCAGGCCCGCAATATGGGCGCGGTGGCGGTCGGCGCGACCGTGTATTTCGGTTCGGAGGAATCCGGACGGCAGATCGTCGAGATCGCCGAGGCGTTCGCCTACGCGCACGAACTCGGAATGGCGACGATCCTCTGGTGATATCTCCGCAACAACCGATTCAAGACGGCCGACGGCGATATGCATACGGCGGCCGATCTGACGGGCCAGGCCAACCACCTCGGAGTCACGATCCAGGCCGATATCATCAAACAGAAGCTTCCGGAACGGAACGGCGGTTACAACGTTCTGAATATGGAAAGCAGCTACGGCAAGACGAATCCGAAGGTCTATTCGGACCTGACGAGCGACAACCCGATCGATCTCGTCCGTTATCAGGTGGCGAACTGCTTTATGGGTCGCGCCGGTTTGATCAATTCGGGCGGCGAATCAAAGGGTTCGGGCGATCTCGCGGACGCGGTCCGCACGGCGGTCATCAACAAGCGCGGCGGCGGGATGGGCCTGATCTCGGGCCGTAAGGCCTTCCAACGCCCGACGGCCGAAGGCGTCGAGTTGCTGAACGCGATCCAGGACGTTTACTTGGCGAAAGACGTCACGGTCGCGTAGGGCTAACGTTCGCTATTTTGGGGTCAGTGCAAAGTGCAGAGTGCAGAGTGCAAAGTTCAGAACAATTGAACTTGTGCAGAGCCGTCAAAACGGAATCCCGACTTTGCACTTTGCGTTCTGCGCTATGCGTTCTTCACTGATCCCATCCAATTATCCCATTCCTCCAGAGAGCGTTCGACTTGGATCAGATGACGCTCGCGTTTGTTCCGGTGTTTCTTTCGCAATTCGACCGGCAGCGGTTCGAGCAGTCCGAAAGTGATGTTCACGGGCTGGAAGTTCTTCGTTTCCACGTTTGAAACGTAATTGCAGAGCGCGCCGATCGCGGAACTCGCTGGCGGCGAGACCGTTTCCTTCCCGGCCAGCAAGCGCGCCGCGTTCAGGCCCGCCAGCCATCCCGTGCCGACAGACTCGATATAGCCCTCTACGCCGGTGATCTGACCGGCGAAGAAGAGTTTCGGATCGCTGCGGGTCTGAAGCGTAGAATCGAGGATGCGCGGCGAATTGATGAAGGTATTCCGATGGATCTGCCCGTACTGCAGGAACTCGGCGTTCTCGAGTCCGGGGATCAATTGCAGGACGCGCTTTTGCTCGCCGAATTTCAGGTGGTTCTGAAATCCGACGAGGCTGTACGCATCCGCCATCAAGTTCTCTTGCCGCAGCTGGACCGCGGCATACGGCTCTTGGCCGTTCGATGGAAGCGGCAGGCCTTTCGGTTTCATCGGTCCGAAGCGGAGCGTGTCGATACCGCGCCGGGCGATCTCCTCGATCGGCAAACACGATTCGAACCAATGCGTTTCTTCGAACCGCTTGAGCGGCACGGATTTCGCCGCGATCAGCTCGTTGTAGAAACGCTCGTACTGGTCGCGGTCCATCGGGCAATTGATGTAGTCGTCGCCGCCCTTGCCGTAACGCGCGGCCTTGAAGGCGATCGACATATCGATCGAATCGGCGGACACGATCGGCGCGATCGCGTCATAGAAATAGAGCTGATCGTCGCCGGTGAAGCGCATGATGTCGGCCGTCAGCGCGTCGCTCGTGAGCGGGCCGGTAGCGATGATCGCGATCCCGTCCCTCGGAATCGCCTTGACCTCCTCGCGGACGATCTCGATGTTCGGGTCGCCGGCGATGCGTTCAGTGATCAGTTCCGCGAACTTGCCTCGATCGACGGCGAGCGCGGCACCTGCCGGGACCTTTGTCGCTTCGGCGGCTTCCATCACGAGCGAGTTCCCGCGGCGCAATTCCTCTTTCAACAGGTACGGCGCGCTGCCTCTTTCGTCCGATTTCAAAGAGTTCGAGCAGATGATCTCGGCGAGAAGATCGGTGCGGTGCGCCGGCGTCTGCATTACGGGACGCATCTCGTACAGCTTAACCCGCGCTCCGGCACGCGCCGCCTGCCACGCCGCCTCGACCCCGGCCAACCCGCCTCCAATGACATTCACGAATTCCATATGAAGAAATAAATCTATCACAAACCGAAATCGGGCGGTGTTCTACTGTTGACGGAGATCAAGCTTCGGATCGTCATTCGGATCTGTTGGGACTTTCGGAAAAACTGGCTGATAGCTGATAGTTGGACTTCGATCGTTCAGGTCGAACCGGAACGACGACCGGAAACGGATTGATTTGGACCGTCGGAAAGCCGAAGGATGTTCCGGGCCGTTGACGGGATCGCCGGCGACCCGAGGCAACCAAACCGCACTGAACGTGCAACCAAATCTCGTCAAACACGTTTAACTTCTACATCGGCTCGGGGGAATCAAGGCTGAAAAGCCGGGATCGCGTGCCGGGAACCGGTCGATCGGTCCGATTGCCCGCTCGCGGATCCGAAGAAACATCATTAATCGGAGGTAACAAATGTTAGGCAAATCATTTGGATTTATTCTGGTTCTGACTCTGGTCGCAACCGGCGTTCAAGCGCAGAAGTCGCCTGATGACAAAAAGCGCGTCGAGAGCCGCGCGTACACGTTCACGATCGGCGGCGAAGGCTTCCTTGGGGTTTACACGGAAGAGGTCAGCAAGGAGAATTTCGCGAAGTTCGGTTTGCGTGAGGTTCAGGGCGTCGCCGTGACGAAGGTCGAAGAGAACAGTCCCGCGGCGAAGGCGGGAATAATGGCGAACGACGTCATCGTCCGGATCGACGGCGACGAGGTCACAAGCGTCCGCAAACTTAACCGTCTGATCGGCGAGATCGCGCCGGACCATACGGCCCGGATCACGGTCCTGAGGAACGGGTCGGAAATGGAAATGAGCGCGGTCATCGAACGGCGCAAGTTTGAAAAGTTCGACGGCAACTTCACGATTCCACGGGTCGAGATGCCGAATATCGATCTGCCTGATGTTCCCGGAGCTCCGCAGGTTCTCGCGATCCCGAACGGAATGGTATGGAAGACGCCCGGCGAATTCACGACGATGTATTTCGCGTCGAGCCGCCAGATCGGCGTCAGCGTCTCATCGCTGTCGAAACAACTCGGCGAATACTTCGGCGTACCGGACGGCAAAGGGTTGCTCGTGACAAGCGTCCGCGAGAATGGTCCGGCGTTCAAGGCAGGTATCAAGGCCGGTGACGTGATAATCGAGGCCGATGGCAAACCGGTCGTTTCCAACGCGGATCTTGTGCGCGCGATCGGCGCGAAAAAGGAAGGCGACCTTCGGCTCACGATCATCCGGGACAAGAACCGGAACACGATCAGCGTCACGCCCGAAGACGTCAAGGGACTGATCGCCCCGGACGTAGAAATTACGACGCCGCGACCGCCGGCCCCGATCGTGACGACGAAGCCCGCGGAGATCGGGTAAGCGGATATCGTTCCAATATGAAGGCCGCTCCGGTCAATCCGGCGCGGCCTTTTTGAACAGATCGCGCAACGCGACTCTCGCCGGCACGGCCCGTCGCGACTCGATCTCCCCCAACTCCGCCTCATACGGCCCCAGCGTCCAGCATTCGGCAACCGCGAGATCCTCGATCGGCGGACCTTCCTCGTTCAAAGGGCAGATATCGCGATATTCCACGTCAAGATCGTCGTCGATCCAACGCAAAGGCAATCCCTGGGTCCGGCAGACATAAGGCCGATCGCCGTAGATCCGGCACGCACGGTCAGCGTCGAGAAACGCGCAGGCCCCGATCGGATGCGGATCTTCCGACTCAAGCATTTCCCGATGCCTTGATCGGATTAGGTCGGCTTCGATCGTGAAGACCGTGATTCCGTCGATGCAGCATTGGTCGCAGCCGCGGCGACAGTTGAGCCTTGCTGAATGAATCCCGGTCAAGCGTCCGACTTCCGCGTCAACCCGGGAGTGAAGATCGGCGACGGCGTCATCACCGCTCATATCTGCGTCGGTTCATCGGAATGCGGGACAAAACACTGACGGCACCGCGCTTCGTATTTGTCGGCCGCGCCGACCTCGACACGCTCGGTCGAGTCCGAGGTCCGTTGCGAGTAATTGGCGGTGTTGCCGCATTTGACGCAGATCGCGTGGGTCTTCGTGATGAACTCGGCGATCGAAAGCAGTTGCGGCATCGGCTCGAACGGCCGGCCCGTGTAATCCTGATCGAGCCCGGCGATGATGACGCGCTTCCCGGCATTGGCGAGCTCATTCACGGCCTGCACGAGCTCCATATCGAAGAACTGCCCTTCGTCGATGCCTATGACCTGCGTGTCCGATTCGATCTGGATCATCAATTCGGCGGCGGTCATGACGGGCTTCGAGATATGCGTCATCCCGGAATGGGATGCGATCTGTTCGATCGAGTAACGGTCGTCGATCTTAGGTTTGAAGACCTGTACCTTCTGACGCGCGATCTGCGCGCGCCGCAACCTACGGATCAGTTCTTCGCTCTTGCCCGAAAACATCGATCCGACAATGACCTCAACCCAACCAACACCGTTTTGACGCGATTTCCGGCGCTCCTCGGTGTTGTCGAAAACAAATTCTTCAACCATATGAATGCAAAAAAAATGAAGGACAAGTATAAACCCGGATCGCGCATTACGAAAATTCCTCGCGCGAAGAATGTTTCCATTGCTTGATTTCGGTTTCGGTTCAAACCTGATCGCACTGGAACGACTCTGCCACGGATTTCACGAATCGCGCGAAGAAAACACAGAACATTCCGTGAGAATCCGGCGCAGGCGTGGCGAAAGGACGTTGGGCCGATCCATCGCGTAATCTCAGATCTCCGATTTTTGAATCTTAAGTTCAGGATTCAGAGCAATCCGAAACTCGTCAAGAATCTGCGATCGAGATCCAAACGCGTGAATTAGGTCCAAAGCCCCGGAGCGATCACTCCCGCAATCGGTCGCCTTACTTCGTGCGGGGCTCCGCATTCGTTCCGAATCGCCAAAAACGCAAACGACCCGGGAAACTCCGCGCAACCGGCGGTGTTGAATTGATACGTTCTCGTTTTTGCTAATTCGCGGCTGGCAACTCGAAGCTTTGCGATCTTCAGCGCCGTTCGGCAACCGGATAGATCACTGAAGCAGTTGCAAGGCGAGCGAGTCGATAAGCCGGTTGCTGTCGGCTTTGCGGGTCTCATTGTTGCAGACGAAAACGAACGCGAGCGTTTCGTCCGGGCGGCGCGCATAGCCCGCGAGGGAATTGACGTATGTGATCGACCCGGTCTTGGCCGAGATGCGGCCGGCCCCCGCGGCGAGCCTTTCACGCAGGGTTCCGTCGGTCGCGGCGACCGGCAGCGAATTCCTGAATGCCTCGGACGCATCCAACTGGTTGCCGGCGATGAGCACCCGACCGATCGTCTCCGGCGTCAGAAAATTGAGCCGTGAAAGCCCGGATCCGTCCTTGATCGTTTCCGTTTCTTGCAGGCCCACGCCTTTTTCCGACAGCCATTTCCTGATCACCGCCGCGCCGGCCGCGTCATCGCCGCGCGTCTTTCGGAGTTTGGGATCCTCTTCGGGGGCCTCGGTTCCGAACTTCTTTCCGAGTGTCCGCAGGATCAGCTCGGCGTAGAGATTGACCGAGTCCTTGTTCATTTTGCGGACGACCTCGCGGAGCGGTTGACTTTCGACGCTTGCCAATTCAGGGGCCGTGGCGGCGTTGAACTTGTCCGCAGACATCCAATCGGCAGACCGCGCCGGGCCTTCGACCGCGACGCCCGCTTTGACAAGCGCGTCCCGCAGGATCTTTGCCGACCAAAGTGCCGGATTCTCGACCGCGACGCGCACATCCAGGCTGCGGCCCGCGCCCCAGACGTAGATTTTGTTGTCGCCGAGCCCGCGCTTCAAGCCGATAGAATCGATCCCGTCCGGTGCGGCAACATTGCCGGTCAACGCGATCAGGTCCGTTGCCGGCTCGGCACGCGGCCGGCCGCCTTCGAGCGTCACGTTGACCAGATTCTTGTTGATCGAAAGCGCGCTTGCGGCCGCGCCGTAATACCACTGGATCTCATTCCAGGCCCAGCCGTCGCCGTACTCGTCTCCCGTGAAGTAGCTTTCGTCGCCGATGACGCCGCCGCGGATCTTGCGAAGGCCCTTTGCCTTGAGATCGGTCACGAGTCGATCGATGCCGGCGTCGCTGAGATCGGGCGCTCCTTCGCCGTACAGCACGAGATCTCCGTCGAGCGTTCCGCCGTCGAGCGCGCCGCGGGCGAATACGCGCGTCCGCCAGCGAAAATCCGCCCCGAGCCGGTCGAGCGCGACCGCCGAAGTAACGAGTTTCTGAACCGATGCCGGCGTGAACAGTTTCTGCGCGTCGCGCGCGGCAATGATCCGGCCGTCCTTCAGGCTGACGACGAAAACGCCCCACCTTGCGTCGGCGAACTCGCTCTTGTCGATCGCCTCGTCGAGTTTGCCCGCGAGCAGCAGATCCTCCGGACGTTTCGAAACTTCGAGCGGACGTTTGAGATCGATGTTCGAGGCCGGTATCTCGACGGCGGGCGATGAATCGAGGTTCGGTTCCGAGACGGGTTGCGACGACCGAAAGCAGGCTGTCAGCGACGCCGCTGCCGCCAGCAGAACGAGAATGAAGAACTTGCGGGGTTCTGAAAGCCTCATTGTCGGTCAGGACCAGGCCACCGCTCCGAACTGCGGCCGATCGTCGATGCCGCGGCGACGTGCCGGCGGCGGGAACGACAATTCGTCCGGATCAGCTTTGCCGCAGATCGCGGCCCGTCATCTCGTGCGGTTTGTCGAGGCCGAGGATTCCGAGCAATGTCGGCGCGACGTCCTGCAACGCGCCGTCGCTTCGCAGCGTGACTCCCGACGCCGACTCGTCGATCAAGTGAAAAGGGACCTGATTCGACGTGTGCGAATTGTTCGGCGCGCCGGTGATGAGATCGGCCATTTCCTCGATGTTCCCGTGATCCGAAGTGACGATCGCGATGCCGTTCTTTTCGCGGATCTTGTCAACGATCCCGCCAAGACAAGTGTCGACGAACTGCACCGATTCGATCGTTTTTTCCAAACTGCCGGAATGCGCGACCGCGTCCGGCGCGGCGATGTTGACGATGAAAACGTCGTTATCGCCCTCGTCGATCGAGCGGAGCAAACTGTCGGTAACCTTGAAGCAGTTGAGCTCAGGCATCGTATCGACCGCCGAGCGCGCGAGCGACGGAAGGATGACGCGTTGCTCGCCGTTGTGCGCCGTTTCGACGCCGCCGTTCAGGAAATAAGTGATATGCGCGTATTTGTCCGTTTCGCCGATACGCGCGTTCTTCACACCGTTCTCGGCGAACACTTCGGCAAGCGTCCGTTCTTCGCGCTCGGGCCGGAACGCGACCGGCAACTTGATCGACCGGTCATATTCAGTCAGGCAAACGGCATTGATCCGCGGTTTGACCGGCGCGAGTTGCGTCGTTTCGTCGGGAACCGCGACCGAGCGGACAAGCTGACGCATCCGGTCGCCGCGATGATTGAAGAAGATCACGACATCGTTCGTGCGTATCTTTGCGACCGGCTCGCCGTTCCCTCCTTCGAGAACGATCGGCTGCACGAACTCATCGGTGATCCCTCGCAAAAAGGAACTGCGGATCGCCGAGACCGCGTCGATCGCACGCTCGCCTTCGCCGTGAACGAGCATTGTGAAGACTCGCGCCGTGCGGTCCCAATTCGCGTCCCGGTCCATCGCATAATAACGGCCGACGAGCGTCGCGAATTGTCCGACACCAATGTCGGCCATTTTGATCTCGACCGCTTCCGCGTAGATGTCCGCGGTACGCTGCATTACATCGCGGCCATCGAGGATGGCGTGAACGAAGACGTTCGAAAGTCCCTCGTGTTTGGCCATGCGCAGCAGCGCGAACAAGGTCTCGGGAGACGAATGGATCTCGCCGTCGCTGAGCAAGCCGATCAGATGGACCGCCGATCCCTGAGAACGCGCTGCCTCGAATGCGTTCTTGAGCACGCGATTCTGGAAGAAGGATCCCGAACGGATCGCCGAGGCGATCCGCGAGACGTCGGTTTTGACGATCCTGCCGGCTCCGATGCTGAGGTGGCCGACCTCCGAACTACCCGGAGCGTCGGGAGCGAGCCCGACCCGCTTTCCCGATGCCGCGAGCAGTGTCATCGGATACTTTTTGCAAATCTCGTCGTAGTTCGGGGTATGTGCCAAAGCGATCGCATTGCCTTCCCGGCGCGGCGAATGGCCCCAGCCGTCGAGTATCACAAGCGCAAGCGGGCGTTTCGGTCCGTTCTTCATTTCAGATTCAGATCGCAGGTTCGGAATTCGAAAATCTTCAATACGCATCGGGGGCTGGTTTTTCCATCCACCGCTCGGGATGGACAAGTCCGTGGAAGCCAAACTTCTCGTAAAGCGTATGCGCGTCGCGCGTCGCCAGGATCCAGCGCCTGAACCCTTGCAGATCGGGATGCTCGACAATAACGCGCATTAGCCATTTGCTCAATCCGCGCCCCCGGAATTCCTCGGTCACAAAGACATCTCCGAGATACGCGAAGGTCGCGAAATCGGTCACAACTCGCGCAAATCCAACTAGATTCTCGCCTTTGTAGAGTCCAAAAGGCAAGGAATTTTTTATTGCCGTCTCGGTTTGCTCCCGCGAGCGATTCCGCGCCCAATATGATTTCTCCGAGAGAAATCCGTGGATCGCGTCGATGTCGAGACGGTCACGATCCGTACTGATCAGAAAACCGTCGTTCTCGATCTCGAAAACTCGCATAGGCTTGGCATTCAAGATTAAGATTCAAGATTCAAGAGTCAAGATTCAAGATTCAAAGGCCGGTTTTGAATCTTGAATATCTTGAATCTTGAATTGAATAATCCGAATCTTGAATCTGATCGATTAGCCCTTGATCTGATAGAACGCCTTGCGGCCGGGATACTTCGCCGCCGCGTCGAGGTCCTCTTCGATCCTCAGAAGCTGGTTGTACTTGGCGATCCGGTCAGAGCGCGAAAGGCTGCCCGTCTTGATCTGCCCGGCGTTGGTCGCGACGGCGAGATCGGCAATGAACGAATCTTCGGTTTCGCCCGAACGGTGCGAAATGACGGCCGTCATGTTGTTCGTCCGTGCGAGTTCGATCGCGTCGAGCGTCTCGGTCAGCGTCCCGATCTGGTTGACCTTGATCAGGATCGAGTTCGCGCAGCCAAGGTCGATGCCCTTCTGCAGGAACTTCGTGTTCGTCACGAAAAGATCGTCGCCGACAAGCTGAACGCGGCTTCCGATCTTGTCGGTCAGATATTTCCAGCCCTCCCAATCGCCTTCGGCCATTCCGTCCTCGATCGAGATGATCGGATACTTCTCGGTCCAGGCGATCCAGTAATCGGCCATTTCCTCGCTCGTCAGCTCGCGTTTGTCGGACTTCTTGAAGACATACTTGCCGTCGATGTAGAACTCGCTCGACGCCGGATCGAGCGCGATCATCACGTTCTCGCCGGCCTTGTAGCCGGCTTTGTCGATCGCTTCGAGGATGGTTTCGATCGCTTCCTCGTTCGATTTCAGATTCGGTGCGAATCCGCCCTCGTCGCCGACGCTCGTCGCATACCCGCGCGAACTGAGCACTTTTTTGAGGTTATGAAAGATCTCGGCGCCGGCCCGGAGCGCTTCCGAGAACGACTCGGCCCCGACCGGCATGATCATGAACTCCTGAAAATCGACGTTGTTGTCGGCGTGCGCGCCGCCATTGATGATGTTCATCATCGGGACCGGCAGGGTTTTGGCGTTCACGCCGCCGATGTAGCGGTAGAGCGGCAGTTCCTGAAAGGCGGCCGCGGCGCGCGCATTCGCCATCGAGACCGCAAGCAAAGCGTTCGCCCCGAGGTTCGATTTGTTCTCGGTCCCGTCGAGCGCGAGCAGCGCCTCGTCGACAAGCGTCTGGTCGAGCGAGTCGAGCCCTTCGAGCTCGTACGCGATCTTTTCATTGACGTTCTCGACGGCTTTCGTCACGCCTTTGCCGAGATAGCGCGCCGTGTCGCCGTCACGCAGCTCGACGGCCTCGTGTTCGCCGGTCGACGCGCCCGAAGGAACCGCCGCACGACCCGACGTGCCGTCTTCGAGGATCACTTCCGCCTCAACCGTCGGATTTCCGCGCGAATCCAGTATTTCCCGTGCCCAAACTTCTTCGATCAAACTCATATGAATAGATAGCTCCTGAAAATGATTTGTTGATACTCAATCAGTTTAATGGGCGAAGGAGAAAAATGCACAGAGAGCGTGAGCAGTGAAGCGAGCAAGCCGCAAGAGTTACGCGTTCACGCGTGACCGCAAGTCAGCATATCGATACCGAAAGCGTACGAACGCCGTCCCAATTTCCCACCGAATCCGAAATCCCAAATCCAAATTCCAAATTGGCGAGTGTCGTCGCTCGCGCGACTCCGGATACTGTCTTCGCCCTGTTCCGTGGGCTTACGCCTCACGGCTAAAGTTTGCCGTCGCTCCGCGACTGGTTGAACGTTCCATTCTCACCTTCAGGATCCTGCGCTTTTCGACTTTTTCGATCCTGAAAACGTGGCCGTTGAAGGGAACGGCGTCGCCTGGGGAAAGTATCTCGCCCGATTCGCTCATCAGAAAACCGGCGATCGTCGTGTAGCCTTCGGAAACCGGAAGATTAATGTCGAGCCGCTTGTTCAGATCGCGGACCGCCAGGCCGCCGTCGAGCAAATAGACGCCGTCGCCCACCGGTTGGATCTGCTCGTTTACCTCCTCGTCGTGCTCGTCCGAGATGTCGCCGACGATCTCTTCGAGCAGATCCTCGAGCGTGATGATGCCTTCGACGCCGCCGTGCTCATCGACGACAAAGCCGAAATGAAACTTCTCGCGCTGCATCTGTCGCAAAACGTCCTCGAGCCGTGCGGTATCGACGACATACATCGGTTTCTGAAGGACCTTTTCGATCTTGAACAACTTCGGCCGCAAGAGGAACGGCATCAGATCCTTGCTGTGTATGAATCCCGCGATGTCGTCAAGCGATTCGCGATACACCGGAAGGCGCGAGTACCCGTGCTGCCGGAACGATTTCGCGATCTGTTCGAGTGTCGATGTATGCGGGACGGCGACGATCGCCGTGCGCGGGACCATCGCTTCGCGGACAGTCGTTTCGGAGAATTCGAAGACCTTGTCGATGAGCCGTTGCTCCTCTTCGTTGAGGTGGCCCGATTCCTGCGAAAGTTTCACGAGCTGGCGAATCTCATCCTCGGTATAGACGGCGCTCTCGTCAAGCGAAGCCTTCAGGCCGATCAACCTTCCGATTCCACCGCCGACCTTGTTGAAGACCCAAAGCACTGGCCTGAAGACGAGGGCGAAGAGTTCGAGCGGCCGCGAGGCGAAGATCGCGAACGACTCGGCCCGTTCGAGCGCGAACATCTTTGGGACGAGCTCGCCAAGGACGATATGCAGGAAGGTGACGAATGCAAACGAGATGATGATCGCGGTGATGTGAACGACATAACCGGTTTTGCCCTCGCTCGCGATCATCGAAGCGAGCGGTTCGATTATCCGGGCGACGGTCGGCTCGCCCACCCAGCCCAGCGCGAGCGACGCGAGCGTCACGCCGAGCTGGACGGCGGAAATGAACAGGGTTGTGTTCTCAAGCAGCCGGAGGGCGGCCTGCGCGCCCTTGCTGCCTTCGGCGGCAAATGCTTCGAGACGCGTTTTCCGAGAGGAAACAAGCGAGAACTCCGAAGCGACGAAAAACGCGTTGACGAACACGATGACGAACATCAACGAAAACTCCAAAGCCGCTTGGGTGAACGAGATCGGAACGGAATGCGTTGCGTCCTGAAAAAGCAACAAGCTATGACTGGCAGGGTCCATTTGTTTCGGAACAGGGGTCTTGCGGTTCGGGCCGTTTGTCCCGAAGAAATCATCTCCTTTGTCGTGAAATGCCCGATTCCGCGGGCGGATTCAGATTATAGCATATCGATTTCACCGTTCGAGCCGATCAGATCCTCGATCAACATCCGGCACGAACCGCAGCCGGTGCCCGCGTTCGTCAACTCGCCGACCTCTTCGAGGGTCGATGCACGGCACCGCCCGATCATTTCCTCAGTAACACCGAAGCAAGTGCAGATCAAGGCCTTTTCTCCGGCGAATTCCTCGATCCGGCGGCGGCGAAGATCGGCAAAGGCGGCTCTCACGGCACCGACGACAGCGTTCCGGCAGGCGAATCGGTCGGATGGATAGCCGGCAGACCGATCCGCAATTTCGTCGAGCGCGCGCAAACCGGTCAGCGTCCGACCATCGACGGCGAGCGCCGCTTCCTCCGCTGCCGCGATCATGAACCCGCAGCCGTTCGTCCGATATCCGACGTTTTCGATGATTCCTGAGATATCGTCGATCCGAAGTTCAAACCGTACGAACGCCCCGCACGCAAGGTTCGCGTCCGCGCCGCGCGCGTTGGTATCGTCGATCGCGCGCGCGAATTTCGGCGCGAAGGCTTTGGCGGAAATGTCTTCAGGATAAAGCGGCATCGGATCCAAAACGACTGGAGCGCAAGCGTCCTCGCTTGCTTGAGCGCGGAGCGCGAAGAGAGCGCTGCCTTCCGGAGCTGATACAGTCACCAAGAAGCTTCGCGCTGGCGCGCTCAAGCAAGCGGGACGCTTGCGCTCCAGTCTCGTTTGACCTCGAAATAGGTCTTGATCGCCCTGTATTTCGCGCCGTTGTCGAGGATTTCGAACGCCTCGGCAAAGTTCTCGAGCCCGTCGATCCGATGCGTCAGAATACGCTGTAGCCAGCCCGGGTACATCGCCTCGCAGAGCGCGAAATCCTTGACGCCCATTTCGAAATGCTCGCGGTTGGCGTTTACCGTGCCGACCATCGCGCGATTGCCGAGCACGAACTGCTGGTTGATCTTGTCGGACGGAACGGCATCGGTCTTGCGTTCGCCGCCTGTAACCGAAGAGAGTATCAGAATGCCGTTCTCGTTGAGCGACTGCATCGCGTCGAAGATGATCGGCGAGTATCCGGTGCATTCGAAAATGAGATCGTATTGGCCATATTCGCGAACCGAATCGACGACGCTGACGCGTTGCGTCGAGTCATAGGTCGCGCCGATCGCCTCGCACAAATCCGCGTTCAGATATCCTTCTGGAAGTTCCCAACCGAACCCGTGAACTTCGAACCCGCGCATCCTGAGCGCCATTACCGTCAGCAGGCCGACGTTTCCGGTGCCGAGCACAGCCGCCGTGCGCGGTTTCCAGATCTTGAGCCTTTCCTGAACGTCGCCGGCCTGCTTCAATCCTTTCTCGATGATCGAAAGCGGTTCAAGCAAGACCGCGATCTCCGCGAGGCTCACCGGGATCTTCACAAGATAGTCGGCGCTTTCGGCGTAATACTCGGCCATATAGCCGTGTAGCCGGGATATTCCGCGCTCGAAATATTGGTCATCGGTCGTGAAGTCCTGCGTTCCTATTTTGTCGTAAATGCTCTTGCCCGGCCGCCTCACGGTCGCGACGACAAAATCCCCTGGTTTGAGTTCTTTCACGTTCTCGCCGACCTCGACGACGCGTCCGAAATTCTCGTGGCCAAGGACGAGAAAACCGCAGCCTTCGGGAGCGATGCCGTATTCGGCGTTGTTTATCTCGCGGTCGGTCCCGCAGGCGCCGGCCCGAACGACCTCGACGAGAACCCCGCGGCCGCCGCGAATGTCGGAGACCGACGGTTTGTCCATCTCGACCAGATGCGCGCTTTTGGGTTCTCCGGGTATCACTGCGATCGCTTTCATAATTGTCACTCCGTTTCGAATTCGTCGTTCTTGCCGTACTCGCCGATCTGTTGCAGGACCTTCGCCACGAGCCCGGTCCAGCCGGTCTGGTGACTGGCGCCGAGCCCCGATCCGTGGTCGCCGTGAAAATACTCGTAGAAAAGCGGGTAATCCCGGAAATTCGGATCCGTCTGGAACTTGTCGCAGTTCCCGAAGACCGGCCGGCTTCCGTCCTCCTCGTCGCGCAGAAAGATCCGCGCCAGTCTCCGCTCGAGCTCCTGGGAGATGTCCCACAAAGAGAGCTTCCGCTCGGATCCGGTCGGGAACTCGACCTTGAAGCCGTCGCCGAAATAATGATCGAATTTCTGGAGCGACTCGATCAGCAGATAATTCACCGGCATCCAGATCGGGCCGCGCCAGTTCGAATTGCCCCCGAACATCCCGCTCCGCGATTCGGCCGGTTCATATTCGACCTTGTACTCCGTCCCGCCGATGTTTAGAAGGTACGGGTTGGTCCGGTGCACGCGCGACAGCGCGCGGATGCCAAAATCCGACAGGAATTCGTTCTCCGACAGCATCATCCGGAGCACGCGGCGCAACCGGTCAGGTTTGATCAGGGCGAGAAGGAACCGGCCGTCCTGGCCCGGCTTCTGCATACACGCGATGCGGTCCGTCAGATCCGGACGGTTCTTCAGAAACCAATCGGTCCGGCGCCGGAAATTCGGCAGCCGATCGAGAAGCTCGGCGTCGATCGTCTCGACGGCGAAGATCGGGATCAAGCCGACCATCGAGCGCAGCCTGATCGGCAGGTTCTCGCCGTTCGGGAGATGCAGAACATCGTAGTAGAATCCGTCGCGTTCGTCCCAGAGCTCGGTGTTGTCCTCGCCGACGTTGTTCATCGCGTCCGAGATATAGACAAAATGCTCGAAGAACTTCGTCGCGACGTCTTCATAGACGCGGTCCTCGCGAGCCAGTTCGAGCGCGATCGCGAGCATGTTCAGGCAGAACATCGCCATCCAGCTCGTGCCGTCCGACTGCTCGATGTTTCCGCCGGTCGGCAACGGCGCGCTGCGGTCGAAGACACCGATATTGTCGAGTCCGAGGAAGCCGCCCTCGAAGACGTTGTTCCCCTCGGCATCCTTGCGGTTCACCCACCACGTGAAATTCAGGAGCAACTTGTGAAAGACCTTCTCAAGGAACGCCCGGTCGCCTTGGCCTTTGCGGCGCGCTTCGATCTGGTAAACGCGCAGCGCCGCCCAAGCGTGGACCGGCGGGTTGACGTCGCCGAACGCCCATTCGTATGCGGGAATCTGTCCGTTCGGATGCATATACCATTCGCGCAACAGCAAAACAAGCTGGCGTTTCGCGAACTCCGGATCGATCAGCGCCAAAGGTATCGCGTGGAATGCGAGGTCCCAGGCCGCGTACCACGGATACTCCCACTTGTCGGGCATCGAGACGACGTCCTCGTTGAAAAGGTGCTTCCAGGCAGAATTACGGCCTTTCCGGCGGCCCTTTGGTGGCGGCGCGAACGCCGGGTCACCGTTGATCCAGTCGCGGACGACGTAATGATAATACTGCTTTGACCACAGCAGCCCGGCAAGAGCCTGTCTCATCACCAGCCGCTCGTCTCCGCTGAGTTGGTCGGGGACGACGCCGTCGTAGAACTCGTCGGCCTCGGCGAGCCTTTGTTCCAGGATCGCTTCGCAATCGCTCGCCGGATCATCGGGGGCGATCTCCGCGGCCGTCAATCGCAGCCAGATCGTTTCGTAACCGTTTCCGGGAACCTCAAAATCGTAACGCGCGGCGGCCTTGGTCCCGATCTCCTGAGGGTTCACCGCCGACCGATCGCCGTCGATCACGTACCGCCCGATCCCGTCCTTGACGAACGGGCTCGCGTTCTCGCCGCGGAACAGCGCTTCGTAATTGGATTCGTTCTCGGTGAAAAGCAGCTCCGGATCGCCTTCGCACCACAGGCGGAAACTGCCGAGATCGCGGTGTTCGATGTCGACCGCGGACTTTCCGCCGCGTTTCAGCACCGGTTTCGGCGGATGATCGAACCAGGACCACTGATTCCGGAACCAAACCGTCGGCAGGACCGTGATCGGCGCCGGATCGGGCGAGCGGTTGATGACGGTGACGCGGACGACGATGTCGTCGCAATCGGCCTTGGCATATTCGATGAAGACATCGAAATAACGGTCCTCGTCAAAGACGCCGGTATCGACTAGTTCAAACTCCGGATCGGTCTTGCCGCGGCGTCGGTTCTCGGCGCGGAGCTTCGCATAGGGGAACTCGGCGTGAGGATACTTGTAAAGGAAACGCATATAGGAATGCGTCGGCGTGTTGTCGAGATAGTAATAGCACTCCTTGACGTCCTCGCCGTGGTTTCCTTCCGGTCCCGACAGTCCGAACAACCGTTCCTTCAGAATCCGGTCATTGCCGTTCCAGAGTGCGACCGAGAAGCATAAGTTCTGGCGCCGGTCGCAAATGCCGCCAAGCCCGTCCTCGTTCCAGCGGAACGCGCGAAGATGGGCGTGATCGAACGGAAAATAGCTCCACGCGGAGCCGTCTTCGGAGTAATCTTCGCGGACGGTTCCCCACGCCCGGTCGGCGAGATACGGTCCCCATCGTTTCCAGTCCAACTCGCGGGAATTGGTGAGTTCGAGCCTGATATCCTCGGTACTGCGATTCATAATACTTTGACGGAAGTTTGTCAGATTTTCCGGGGCGAGTCCAACTTTGGGAAGCCTGCCGCGCCTTCCGCTTCTACGGAAAAGAAATGTCTGGACGCAGTCAGGAATCTTTGCTAAATTCCAAGGGTATCGGTTCAGTTCAGCAAAAAAAACCAGAGAGACCAGTGAACGCTGAAATTCGGCATCGATTGACCATTTTTGGAACGAAACCGCGTTAGCTTTTTGGACGGCAACCAGGTCCGATTTCGCTTCGGACGCGATCAATTTTTCGGTCAATGACGGCGCAGAAGTTAAAATCGATCTCTCGCCAGCAGTCGGCGCAAACGGTTCAGACCGTCGAGGATCTTCTTGTGTCCGGATTTTCGGCCCAGGCCGAACGGATACTCGTCGACTCGCTCGCGAACTATGCCCACGCGCCGGACGATCTCGCCCAACTCAAACGGCTTTACTCATACACGCTTGAAACGATCGGCCGCTACTCGGAAGCGCTCGAGGCCGTGATCGAGTACGAGGATGAGGGGCGGACAGAAAAGCTCGATCCCGAAACCCGCTTCAAGGTCTTGACGCAGCTCGCCATCGGATTCAGCAACGCGTCGGACTATCCGAAGGCTGCGACCCTTCTCAAGCGTACCCTCGACGAGGCGACGGCAACCCGCGCCGGCAAGGTCATCGGCCATATCAACAATGCCCTGTCGCGGGTCTACCGCAAATTGAACGAGTTTACGATCTCCGGCGCGCACGCGAACGACGCGCTTGCGATCTTCCGCGAATCGGGCGATTGGCTGGGAATGGCCGAAAGTTATCAGCTTCTCGGGACGGCGGCGTATCAGGAAGGGAACTTGGAGAAATCGCTTGAAAGCTACAATCTTGCGATCAAGATCATCGGCGAGCGGACGGCCCCGTTCCTGCTCGGTCGTATCTACTCCGACATGTCCGGCGTCTATTGGCTCCTTCGCCGGCCGCAGGAAGGCATCACCTGCCTCGAAAAATCGATCAAGTTCTTCGATCAGACCGACCATCGGCTGAATTCCGTGATCGCCTACAACAATCTCGGAATGAACCTGATGCTGATCGGCGAGTGGGCCCGCGCCGAGCAGATGATGCGCAGCGCGCTCGAGATCGCTCGCGAGGCCAACCACGTGCATATCGCCGGCATTCTTGATTCGATCGGCGAACTGAAACTGCTTCGCGGGATTCTGGACGAGGCCGAGGCGCTGCTCAGGGAGAGCATCGATTTTGCGACCGAGCGCAAGCGGGAATGGTACGTCATTCAATCGATGCGGAACCTTGCGCGGTGTTACATCGCGCAGCGCCGCCCGGAAGATGCGATAACGGTCGCGACCCGCGCGATCGACATCTGCCGCACGACCGGCGAAAAGCACATCCAGCATACGATCCGGCTCGCGCTTGCCGAGGCGTATCTCGAACAGGGCGAACTCGAACTTTGCGAGTCGGAGCTCAAGATCATCGAGGACGCCGATCCGAAGGCCGACCTTTTCGTGCTCGGAACGATCCAGCGTGTGCGCGGTCAGGCATCGCTCGAGGACGGCGAACCCGAAACGGCCGCGTACCATTTCAACCGCGCGCTGACGATCTTCGAAGCGGCCGAAGACATTTATCATATCGCGCTGATACGTTATCTTCTGGGCAAGACGCTGGCCGATTCCGAACCGGCGCAAGCGCTCAAACATCTGATCCCGGCGAGCGAGATCTTCCGCAAACTGGGTGTCGAGGCAAGTTACGCCAATGCAGAGAAACTGATCAAGCAACTGCAGGCGGAAGCCGAGCCGACGCGCAAGCCGGCGGTTTCCGCTGGTTCGCAATTGCTGATGCTGCGGCTCGCCGAGGCGACCGCGTCGCGTGAACTGCTTTTCCGGGAACTCGCCGCGGTCCTTCGTCAGGAAAGCAAGACACGCAAACTGATCATCGCCGAAACAGGCGAGAACCGTCGCTTCTATCCGTTCATCTCGCAGGAATTCACAGCCGGAGAGGCGTCCGAAATGGTCGAGAAACTGAACCAGGCGATCGCCAGGGATCAGTTGGGCGACCTGGCCAAGATCCGCAACCTGGCGATCTTCGAGTTGCGCGCGCCGAGCGCTCCGCCGGCGATGCTGATCCTTTTCCCGAAATCCGGAGCCGTTCTCAACGACGGCGGATCGATCCAGCCGCTTCTCCGCGTCGTATCGCTCGGAATGGACGTCTGCGCGCTTCGCGACCGCGATCGCGTCCAGCGCTCCGAGCCCGAGGCGAGCCCGTTCATCTCGAACAGCCTGCTACCGGGTTTCATACATTCGTCGCCGGCGATGACGGCGCTTGTCGACGAGGTTTACCGGATCCGTTCGTCCGACGTGACGGTCCTTGTGACTGGCGAATCGGGCACCGGCAAGGAGCTTGTCTCGCGCGCGATCCACGCTTGCTCGAACCGCAAGGACCGCGTCTTCATCCCGTTCAACTGCACGGCCGTGCCGAAAGAACTTGCGGAAGGGCATCTTTTCGGATACAGGAAGGGCGCGTTCACAGGGGCCGTGACCGACTCGCCGGGAATGATCCGCGCGGCGCACGGCGGGACCCTCTTTCTCGACGAGGTCGGCGATCTGCCGCTCGACGTTCAGCCGAAACTGCTGCGCTTTCTGCAGGAGGGCGAGGTACAGCCGATCGGCGAGAAAAACCCGATCAAGGTCGACGTCCGCGTCATCGCGGCGACGAACATGCTGCTCGAGAAAAAGGTCGCCGACGGATCGTTCCGCGAGGATCTGTATTATCGGCTGAACGTCATCCGTCTTCGCGTTCCGCCGCTTCGCGAGCGCCGGACCGAGATCCCGCCGATCGTCAACTATTATCTCAATCACTATTCTTCGCGGTTCGGAAAACGCGACCTCGTGATCACGCCGCAGACGATAGATCTGCTGATGGTCTGCGAATGGGAAGGCAACGTCCGGCAGTTGTGCAACGAGATCCAGCGGATCGTCGCGCGAGCCGAGGACGGCGACGTCATCACGCCCGACCATCTGTCGCCGGAACTGAAACGGAACGCGACCCCGATCGCACCGCTCGAAGGCCAGGAAAATGTCCGGGTCATCTCGAACGTCGGCGGATTCGGCGGCTACAGCGTCGGAAAACAGGGATCGACCCTTGACGAGGCCGTGGCCGAGCTCGAAACGCAGATGATCACGGACTCGCTCCGCCGTCACGAGTGGAACATCTCCCGCGTTGCCCGCGAACTCGGGATCACACGGCGCGGCCTCTATCTCAAACTCGCCCGTTACGGGATCGAAAAGGCCGCCTGATCTTTTCCCGCGTTGCTTGCCCGGGTCGGCTTCCCGTAATCTGTACCAAGTGGAATTCAAACCAGTCGAACCAAAGGACGCAGCCGCCGTCCTGCTTGTCCGCGATGGCAAAGTGCTTTGGGCGCGGCGCAATCCGAAACTCAAGTTCCTCGGCGGTTTTCACGCCTTTCCCGGCGGAAAGACCGATCCCGGCGACCGTATCATCGAGGTCGCGAACTGCGCCGACCGCGATCTGGCGGCGATGCTCGTCTGCGCGGTGCGCGAGGTGTTCGAGGAGGTCGGCGTGCTTCTCGTTCGCGGAGGCGACCGCCTGACGGTCGGTCAACGGGCCTCGCTCCACGACGATCTGATCTCGGGCCGTAGCCGGTTTGGCGAGATTCTCGCGGATTGGGGCCTCTCGATCGATGCTTGCGATTTCGCGTACACCGGATTCTGGACGACGCCGCAGTTCTCACCTGTTCGATTCAAGACCCGGTTCTTCATCGCTGAATGTCCCCGAAAGCAGACGCCGTATCCGGCGATCGGCGAACTGGAAGCCATCGAGTTCATAACGCCGTCGGACGCGCTCGACCGCTGGCGGCGGTCGGAAGTGCTGATCTCGCCGCCGGTTCTGATCCATCTCCAGGGCCTTTCCGAAGCGTCAGGCCGCCCGCTCGCCGACGCCGCCCGGCCGCTTCTGGCAGCGTCCGATGCGGCGGCCGGGATCATCGATCACATCGAGTTCAATCCGCGACTCGTCTGTTTCCCGCTGCGGACGAAGACGCTGCCGCCGGCGACCCACACCAATTGCTTCATCGTCGGCAAGAAGAGATTCGCGGTGATCGACGCCGCGTCGCCGTTTGCGGAAGAACAAGCGAAACTCCACGAGTTGGTCGATCGGATGATCGCCGACGGGAACAGATGCGAGATGATCATCGTCTCGCATCTTCATAACGATCATTTCGGCGGGGAATCGGCGTTGCGCGCGCATCTGCGCGAGCGTCACGGTCGCGACGTTCCGATCGCCGCGCATCAGGCGACGGTTGCCGATCTTGCCGGCAAGGTCCGATTCGACCGGACGCTCGCCGACGGAGAGTCGGTCGCTCTCGAAGATGCGGCCGGACACGGCTTCGATCTCGAGGTTCTCCACACGCCGGGTCACGCCCGCGGCCATCTCGCGTTCTATGATCGCGGAATGCGATTCCTGCTGTCGAGCGACAACGTCGTCGGGGCGGGAACGGTCGTCATCGCGCCTCCGCAGGGAAATATGGACGATTATCTTCGTTCGCTGGAACGGATGCGCGATCTCCCCGGTTTGCGGTTCCTCGCCGGATCTCACGGCGCCGCGGTCTACGACGCCCGCGGCCGGATCGAGGAATACGTTGCGCACCGGCTCAGGCGTGAGCGGCAAGTGATCGAGGCGATCGGCAACGGCGCGCGGACGGCGGACGAGATCGCCGCCGTCGTGTACGCGGGCCTCGATCCGCCGTTGATGCCCCTCGCCGTAAAGACCGTCGAAGCCTACCTCGAGCGACTCGCGAATTCAGAAGGAATTCACCAAAACTTCACGAATTCCTGAAGATTTTCCCGGCCGCCGGCGCTTATCCTTGAACCCGTTCGCGACGCCGGCACGAAATCGGCGGGGTCGAAACGCGATCCGCAAGGCGGACGATCAAATCAACCCAAATTACGCGATAAGATGACTTAACCGCTTTTCGCCACGGACTGCACGAATTCTCACGTATATTCTGTGTTTTGTTCGCAAAATTCGTAAAATCCGTGGCAGAATTCATCAAATGCGTAATCCCGGATCAAAGGAGATGAAAACAATGAACAATCTTGAAACCACGGTTGCCATCTATGAAGCTTTTGCAAAAGGGGACGTTCCCTTCATTCTCGGGTGTCTGGCGGAACGCGTCGCCTGGGAAAGCTGGCATAGCAACCACGCGCAGATCGCCGGCGTTCCCTACTTGTCGGAACGGACCGACGCTGCGGGCGTTGCCGAGTTCTTTGGCGAAACCGCAAAGCTCGGCATCAAGCGCGCCGAGGTATTGGCGATAATGGACGGCGGCGACAAGATCGCGGTCGAATTCGAGATCGAGACCGAGCGCTTCGGGTTCGAACAAGAGATGCACCTCTGGACGTATAACGACGAAGGCAAGGTCGTCGCCTTCCGACACTATCTCGACACGGCGAAGCACATCGCCGCGAACGAGCGGACGAACGCCGTCACGAGCTGATCCGCAACTCAAGCACAAGACGGAAAGGCATCGAGCGCGTGACCCGATGATCGTCGAATCCGGCGAGTCTCGCATGGGCCTCGAGCTCGGGCGGTCTGAAGCCGCGTTTGATCGAGAGCAGACCGTCCTCGCGAACGAGCCGGCTGATCCGGAACGCCGCGCAGAAGACGCTGTAGGCCGCATATGCCATCCGGTGACGGTGAAGATCGATGACGAAAACGCCGCGTCGCGCGACGCGGCCCATTTCCTTCAAGACCGCGATCACCTGTTCGTCGGACAGGTGATGCGTGAACAGCGACGAGAAAACGAAGTCGAACGAACGGTCGGCGAAAGGCATCCGCAACGCGTCGCCGCGGACCGATCGGATCTCGGGAAATCCGCTCGAATCGCGGATGATCGAAAGCGCCGAGACCGGGTTCATTTCCAGTCCGACGAGATTCGACCGCAGATTTCGGCGGCCCCTCGACCGCGCGATCGTCCGCAGAAGTTCGCCCGATCCGGCGCCGACGTCGAGGACCGAAACATCGGCCGAATCGCCGATCTCGCGCAACAGCGTTCGACGCATCGCGCGGCTGTCGCCGGTCAGCCGGTTGACGACGCGGATCTCCTTGAGGAACGTCTCATATTCGTCCGGCGTGTAGTCGCCGGTGTCGATCCGTTCCGCTTTTCCCGACCGCTTTGTGAACATCGAATCTGCATAGTAGCCCGAAGCAAGCGGATCGGGCGAATGCGGCGCGAACAAAGATTCGTGGACAGCGGGCAATATGTCGGCTAGAATCGATCAGATTTCAGCAATGTCCGCCCCAAAACGAAAATTCGCCCTCGTTCTGATAAAACCGTCGCATTACGACGAAGACGGTTACGTCATTCAATGGTTTCGGTCCGCGATCCCGGCGAATTCGCTGGCCTGCCTTTACGGGCTCGCGCTCGAATGTCGCGAGCAGAAGATCCTCGGCGATGATACCGATTTCGAGATCCACGCCTTTGACGAGACGAACACGCATATCGACGTCGAGCGGATCGCGCGTTTGATCGGCAATACCGACGACGGGATGGTAATGCTCGTCGGGGTCCAGTCGAACCAGTTTCCGAGAGCGCTCGATATCGCCCGCCCGCTGCGGGAACGTGGCATCAAGACGGCGATCGGCGGCTTCCACGTATCCGGGACGCTGGCGATGCTTCCGGGGCGGGAGCCGAACGTGCAAAAGGCGATCGACCTCGGGGTGACGATCTTTGCCGGCGAGGCCGAGGGCAGGCTTGGCCAGGTGATCAGGGACGCGGCCGCCGGATCAATGCCGGAGATCTACAACTTTATGGACGATCTCCCGAACATCGAGGACGTCGCGACGCCGATGCTTCCGGCCGAGCGGGTGCATCTTACGGCCGGCGCAACGACGAGCTTCGATGCCGGGCGGGGATGTCCATTCACCTGCTCGTTCTGCACGATCATCAATGTTCAGGGCCGGAAATCGCGCCGCCGCTCGCCCGAAGACATTGAACGGATAGTCCGCGCGAACGTCGCGCAGGGACTTCATTCGTTCTTCATAACCGATGACAACTTCGCGCGGAACAAGGATTGGGAACCGGTTTTAGACCGGTTGATCAAACTCCGCGAGGTCGACAAACTCAACATCAGCTTCATCATTCAGGTCGATACGCTCTGCCACAAACTTCCGAATTTCATCGAAAAATGCAAACGGGCCGGCGTCAAGCGCGTTTTTATCGGGCTTGAGAACATCAATCCGGATTCGCTCCTGACGGCGAGCAAAAGGCAGAACAAGATCACCGACTACCGGGCGATGCTGCTTGCCTGGAAAAACGTCGGGATCGTCACGTATTGCGGCTACATTCTCGGATTTCCGGGCGATACGGAAGAGACGATCGTGCGCGACATCGAGATCATCAAGAAAGAATTGCCGGTCGATCTCCTTGAGTTTTTCTACCTCACGCCGCTGCCCGGGTCGGCCGATCACAAACGGCTATTCGAATCCGGCGTCGAGATGGATGATGACCTGAACAAATACGATCTCAATCACGCCGTGACCGGTCATCCGCAGATGTCGAAGTCTGATTGGGAAAAGGCGTACCGGCGCGCCTGGAAGACGTACTACACCGACGCGCATATCGAGACCGTTCTGCGCCGCGCGATCGCGACCGGCACGAGCCCCGGCAAGACGATGTTCTTCATCACTTGGTTCACGGGCTGCATCGACATCGAAGGCATTCACCCGCTCGAGGGCGGCTTTCTTCGGCGCAAACACCGCAAGACCCGGCGTTCGGGATTGCCGCTCGAGAATCCACTGCTTTTCTATCCGCGGACATTCTTTGAGACGCTCGTCAAACAGCTTCGATGGATCAAACTCTACGGCAGGCTGCGGCTGATCTATCGAAAGGTGAAGAAAGATCCTGCGAGATTCGGATATATGGATACCGCGCTCGAACCGGTCGCCGACAACGAGACCGAAACGCTTGAGATGTTCAAGACCGCCGCCGCCGCGCAGTTCGTCGAGCGCGTCCAGAAGATAGAAAAACTCCGCGCCGGAGAATCGGCTTCGAAATGATTGACGACCCTCGGATCGGTGAGTTCATCGACAAATTCGATCCGGCGCTCGCCGCCGATGTTCGCTCGGCCCGGGTCAAGATGCGGCAGATCGTCGATTCCGGTTTCGAGTTGGTCTTCGACAAGTACAACGCGTTAGTTTTCGGTTTCTCGCCGACCGAGAAATCGATCGTCGCCGATCTCCGCCCGCCCGCCGAAAGCGTTCGGGAACTCGGATCGGTGATTTCGGATCGGATGGTATGCTCTCCTTCCAAATCCCAAATCCCAAATCCCAAATCCGAACTGCCTCGCGGCTCGCCGCCCGGATGTGCGGAAAAGCTCGCTTTTCCGCCGAAGACCTAACACAAGAAAGGCGGCTACGCCGCGCGCATATCCGGGCGGCGAGCCGCAAGGGTTCGGAGCCGCCGCCGCGATCGGTCGCTTCATTAGCGCGAGTCGGAACGCAGCTTGAACAATCCGCCGAGATTGTGATTAAATTCCGCATCTCGCCGTGGCGGTCGGGCCGGTTCGTTTGAATTCTCATCGCGACGCTGCCTGACGGCGAACTTCAGAGGAATAACAAATGAAACGATCTATTTTGATTCTCGCGGCAGTCGCGATAGCCGCGTCCGCTCTTACCGCATCGGTCGCGGGGCAAAAAAAATGCGGCAAAAAGGAAGACGACGAGAAATACGAACAGACCTTCCGTAATGCGTCCGAGAAGACGATCACGGTCAAGATCTACGATGAGAAATGCGAGGCGCATTCGCTGACGATCAAACCCGGCAAAGCTGAGAAGTACGATTCCGTCTATACCGGCTACGTCTTCGTGGCAAACGTCGATGGCGACGAGAAGCAATACACCGCGGCCTACAGCAACTATCAGATCACGATCGGCGCAGCTGAATCCGACGACCAGCGCGAGAGCTTTCTGCAAACCGTCAACCAGTTCCGTCGCGGCAACGGTCTGGCGGAATTCGAGTTCGACGAAAGCCTGAACAAGGCCGCGCAATGGTTCGCCGATCTGCTGGCGAAATATGAAAGCGACACCGGCGGTCACGACGCGGTCGCGGTCGGCGGGCCGGAATACGCCTCGATGCAGGATGTCGGCCAGCGCGCGGCACATTTCGGTTGGAAAAGCAGAAACGGGGTCGCCGAGGTCGTCGCCGGCGACAATCTTCTGAATCTTCCGGGAAAGCGCGCGCTCGGCGGCGGATTCGCGCTCGGCTGGTCATCCGGAACGACTCATTACGCGCCGTTCTTCGACATCGGCGAACAGAAGTTCAACCGCGTCGGGTTCGGCATCGCCGCGTCAAAGGTGACCAAAGACAAGTATTACGCCGTCGCGGTCTTCGGGACCACAGACTAATGCGGAACCCCGCACGAAGTAAGGGGGCCGGCTCGCAGGGCGAGCCTATCAATGGAATCGGACAAGTTCGGGTTTAACGAAATCAACATCGGGTTCACGTCACCAGCCCGAGTCGATTGATCCCCGCAGATCGATCGCTCCCGCGATCGGGCCCCCATACTTCGTGCGGGGTTCCGCATTGCCGATCACGATCGCTGAATTCTTCGAGCCGAAGCCGATGCAGTTGCAGAGCGCTGTGTTGACTTCGGCTCTTTTCGATTCGTTGGGCGTGTAATCGAGATCGCAGTCGGGATCCAGAGCGTCGAGATTGATCGTCGGCGCGACGATTCCTTGGCTGAGGGCGAGAAGGGCCGCTCCGATCCCGGCCGCGCCCGATGCGCCCTGCGGATGGCCGATCTGCGATTTGGTCGCACTCGTCTTCACGCGAAACGCGTGATCGCCGAACGCGTTCTTGATCGCCTGCGTTTCGATCCGGTCATTGAGCTGGGTCGACGTTCCGTGCAAATTGATGTAATCGATCGATTCAGGCTCAACACCCGCGTCCTCAATCGCGAGTATCATCGCGCGCGCCGGCTCGACGCCGTTCTCTTCGAGCCGGACCCGATGGTACGCGTCGCACGTCGAGCCGTATCCGAGGACCTCGGCGTAGATCCGCGCGCCCCGCGCGCTCGCACCCTCGTAAGACTCCAACACGTAGATCCACGAACCTTCGCCGAGAACGATCCCGTCACGGTCCTTGTCGAACGGCCGCGACGCGCGTTCGGGTTCGTCGTTCCAGCGCTTCGTGAGAACCGTCATCAGATTGAATCCTTCAAGGATGCCTCGCGCGAGAGGCGCGTCGACTCCGCCCGTGAGCATCATATCGGCACGTCCGAGCGCGATATGCTGCGCGGCATAGGAGATCGCGTCGGTCGACGAGGTGCAGCCGGTGGAGACGATGTGCGAGAGTCCGTGAAGCCCGAAGACCATTGAGAGTTCGGACGACAGGCCGCCGTGGGTGGAACTCGGGATCGTATACACGCTGGCCTTTTTCGTTTGTTCGGTCAGCCAATAGACGTACTGCTTTTCGGTGAACTCAAGCCCGCCGCCGCCGGTGCCGAGAACGACGCCGAACCGGCGCCGCCGTTCAAGATCGAGTTTCGCGGTGTCGATCCCGGCATCTGCAACGGCTTCACGCGCCGCCCGCAGTGCGAGCGGAACGCATCGTGAAACGTTTCGCCGGTCTTTCGGGTCAAGCTCCGATTCCCAATCGAATCCGGCGATCTCGGCCCCGATCTTCACCGCCGAGTCCGAAACATCGAACGATCCGATCCGTCTAATCCCGCTCTTTCCGGTCTCAAGCCCCGCCCAAAATGCCTCACGCCCGATCCCGATCGGCGTCACGCATCCAAACCCTGTTATCACCACCCGCCTTGTACCCGACAAATCCTTGAACATAGGTAGACAGATTAGCACGCCAAACAGTTCAGAACCCCCAATGCAGAACCCCGCACGAAGTAAGGGGGCCCGATCGCGGGAGCGATCGCGTCATTCGCGATTTGCAATTTGCGATTGGTCGGCAAATCCCTCACCGGCGATCGCTCCCGCGAGTTGGCCCCATTGCTTCGTGCGGGGTTCTGCACCGCAAATCTGCGATCTGTCGGAGAGTTGATCCACAGAGGCAGCTTGGCCGAAACCGAAGAAGCGCTCGCGCTGCGAGCGTTCCTCCTTACTTCGTGCGGGGTTCCGCATTGTCGTCTTCCGTCCGCTGGATTATCATAACTCTCACATATGAAAGAAGGTTGGGAAGCAATTATCGGGATGGAGATCCACGCGCAGTTGGCGACGGAGACGAAAATCTTTTGCGGATGCGCTACGAGTTTCGGGCACGATCCGAATTCGAACACCTGTCCGGTCTGCCTCGGATTGCCGGGCGCGCTGCCGGTGTTGAACGAGAAGGTGGTCGAATACGGAGCGAAGGCGGCACTCGCGCTCGGGCTGAACATCAACGAAACGTCGATCTTTTCGCGGAAGAACTATTTTTACCCCGATCTTCCAAAGGGTTACCAGATCTCGCAGTATGACAAGCCGTTCTCGTCGAACGGCGAACTGACGATCATGACGTCGGAGCGAGACGAGTCAGGCCGGGCGCACAACTGGCAGCCGATGACGATCCATATTGAGCGGATGCATCTCGAGGAAGACGCCGGCAAGAACGTTCACGAAGGGCTCCCCGACGTCGACAAGTATTCGTACATCGATCTCAACCGCGCCGGAACGCCGCTCGGCGAGATAGTCACCGCTCCGGACTTCCGCACCTCGTGGCAGGCGTACGATTACGTCAACCACGTCCGGCGAGTACTGCAATGGGTCGGCGCGAGCGACGCGGATATGGAAAAGGGAAACCTGCGCTGCGAAGCGAATGTTTCGGTCAGGCCGATCGGGCAAAAGGAATTCAACAACAAGGTCGAGCTCAAGAACCTGAACTCGGTGCGGTTCATGCAGAAGGCGATCGAGTACGAGATCGAACGCCAGATCGCGGCACACGAATCGGGCGAAGGCGTTCGGCAGGAGACGCGTCTTTGGGACGAAAAGAACAACCGGACCCGCGTTATGCGTTCGAAAGAGGACGCGCACGATTACCGCTATTTCCCGGAACCCGACCTGCAGCCGCTCGTCGTGACGCACGCGTTCGTCGAATCTGTCCGCGCGTCGATGCCCGAGTTGCCGGACGCGATGCGCGACCGATTTATGCGCGAATTCGGACTCTCGTTTGAGGACGCGTCGCAGATCATTGGTGAGAAGTCTCTCGCGAAGTTCTACGAGACGGCGGCGACGATCTCGGGAAATCCGCGGACGACGGCCAATTTCGTGCTTTCGGAGTTCGTCCGCGAACTCAACAATTCGGGGAAGACGGCGGACGAGTCGCTGGTTTCGGCGGAAGAGTTCGCGGCGCTGATCAAAACGCTCGATTCAGGCGCGATCAACAACAACCAGGCAAAGGAAGTGCTGGTCGAGACCTTCAACACCGGGAAGACCGTCGCCGAGGTCATCAACGAGAAGGGCTTCGAGCAGATTTCCGATCCGGCGGCGATAGAAAAAATTGTTGACGAGATCATCCAAAAGAACGAGAATCAGGTCAACGCATTTCGCGGCGGTAACGAAAAGCTCTTCGGGTTCTTTGTCGGCCAGGTCATGAAGGCCTCCCAGGGCAAAGCCAATCCGAAGATCGCAAACGAAGTCCTTAGGAAGAAATTGACGGGTTGAGATGATTGCTGACCGGTTAGCTCTGGGAATCGCAATTTGCCTTTCGGCATCATTCTGCGCGTTCGCCCAACAGCCCGTCGGCTATCCTTCGAGCGTTTACGTTTCCGGTTCGGGCCGAATCCGCTCGCCCGAGGAAGTCGAGGCGATGAAGCGTCTCGTCGACGCTCAACGCGCCAACGAACGGATCGCGCAGCTCGAACGAGCGCCAAATCTTTCCTCCGACGGCCGGCAGACGGTCAAGTTCAAAACGAAGGGGAACGCCGTCGTTTCCGCGACCGATTATCTGGTTCCGAAGAAACTCCGCGACCGATATTCGGAGTTTCTCAAAACGCCGCTGACGGGAATCGTTCGCCTTTTCAACACCGCCTGCCACACTGACAAGAACGGGACCGCGAAAGATGATCCGCCCGATTGTCCGGGCGATATCGTCCCCGGCGGCGGATCGTATTTTTCATTCCGGCAGCGCGATTACGTCGAGTATCCGCTTGCCGATGTCGGCATCAAGGATGATCTGCTTTTTTCGCTCGGTTCGCTGAACGAGGCGATCATCGTCCGTCTCGGCGCGATCGAAGTCCAGGACGTGGACTCCGGATCGCCCGGGATGAAGTTTCTTTGGGAATTCGCGCCGGCGCCTGAAATTCGCGGGGCGGCCGAACAGTCGGAAGCGCTGAGGACAGGTATCGCGGCTGACGGTTTCCGTTATTCGAGCGTCGTGTCCATCGAAACCGATTCGACCTACGTCGTCCGCGTCATCGCTTACCGGCCGTACGTTCTTCGACCAGACGAGAGGGTCAAGAACGGTCTCAGGAAATCATATGTTTTCGGCAATGACCCGCGGCGCGACGTGACGATCGCGTTCCGTTTTATCGATCGCGACAAGAACGGCGCTTTGACGATGATCTGGAAGGAGCTGCGCAGTATGGATTCGCCGGAGTTCTCATTGTCGCCAAAGTAGCGACCGCAAACCAGAAAATGTTGGGAAAGCCCACAAAACTCGGATCGGTCCTGATCGCACTGGGGCTTGCGGCCGGAGTCTTCGCGCAGTCGCCGACCCCGACGCCGCGGCAATCGGTGCTATCTCGCGAGAATGTCCGGCAAAGCGACGACGACGATAATCTGTCCGATTCGAAATTCGGCGAGCTTTACCGGGACGAGTTTCAGCAGCTTCAGGTTTCGGAAAAGGCGCGCAAGCGCGCGAAGTTGACCGATGCCGAGAAGAACGCGTTGCGGGAGATTCGCCGCGACGGTTTCAAGACGCTCAAGCTGTTCGTCGCGCCGGCGTGCGCCGATCGTCTCGTGATCGACGTCAGCGATCCCCGCTGTTCCGAGGGATACGACTTTCTGCAAGTATCTTATTACTCGTTCTTCTACGAAATCTACGGCCACAAACTCGGCGAGCTCCGAATTGTCGATGACGAGTTCCGGGTCGTACTGCGAGGCATTCTTCAGGGGTTCATCGTCGATCTCGGCGAGGTCGATCCGCGATCGGTCGGCAGAGATTCCGAGAGCGTCAGGTTCGTCGCCGACTATCCGATCGCCAGGACCCAGAGTGATTTCGACCAGCAGCGAAAGGAGCTCGAAGGTGACGGGATCAGTTATTCGGGCCGTATGCTGACGACCCGCCAAAAGCTCGTTGCCGGCCACACATATCTGCTTCGAAGCATTCAATACGGTCAAAGCGGGACGTTGGTATTCACGTTCGACAACGTGATCGTGATCAAACTCGAACGTCTGACAGATGACGGGATGGCGATCATTTCCTGGAAGAAGATCGCCGACAAAAAGGCCCCGAGCCTGAAATCCGAAAAATAGGGAGCGCGCGACGCGCTTCCCGACCGATCAAAAGAAACCGAGGTGGCGATGATTTATCGTGTTTTTCTGATCTGTTGCGTTCTTCTTTCCGGAACGGCCTTCGCCCAGACGATGCGGCCGAACCTGACGATGATCAACCGTTCGGGCGTTTTCCCGCTGCGAACGAAACCGACCAAGGAGCAGCGCAAGCGGCTTCAACCCGATTCGGTAGACTTGTCGCGCTTCGCCCCGATTCTTGAGCAGCCGCGGACAGGCATCGTCCGGCTCCTGCCCGATATCGGCTGTTACGAAAGCTATTTTGTGATCCGAGCGGACGAAAAATGCCTGAACGCGATCCCGGAGAGCTCGTTCTTTTCGTTCCGCGAGCGCGAGTACACGCTCGAACCGCTGGCCGATATCCGGCTCAAAAGCGGTCATCTGATCAGCGACGGGCTGCTGACGCAAGGGATGATGGCGAAACTCGGCGATGTCCCGCTCGAGATGATCTCGCTTGAGACCGAAGGGTTCGACTTTCTCAACGATTTCTCGCCGGCGCCGGATTCCGTGATCGCGAAAGACCAGTACAATCAACTGATCCGCGGCGTAAGATCGGGCGATCACGAGTATCGCAAGGTCGTGCAGGCGATTGAGAACACGACCTACGCAATGCGCGTCGTCGCCTATCGGGGCAACGTCATCCGATCGTTTCGCGGCTGGCGGTTCGATCTGCTCGACGGCGACAAGCGGATCGACCTGACGCTCGCGTTCCGCGTCGTCCGCAAGGATCCTGACGGCTCGGTGACGCTCGTCTGGCGGGAACTCGGACGGCGCGAATCGCCGCGGATCAGGTTCCCGAAACGAAAGTGAAGTCTTGGATTCCAGATTCCAGGATT
>CAZARD010000046.1:0-26024 GCA_964487505.1 uncultured Blastocatellaceae bacterium
ACCCGCGCAATGCGGAACCCCGCACGAAGCAGGGGCGAGAGGCTCAGAGCATTTGGGATTTCGGATTTGGGAATTCGGATTTCGGGATGACGATCGATCGTGAGCGAAGGCCGGGTACGTCACGCGTAAACTCGTAACTCGTACGGTAATTCGTACGGGTTGCGTCCATCACGCGTAAACGCGTAACTCATACGGGTTGACGAAGTCGCTGCGGATTGAAGTTTCCGCCCTTACCGTCTATCCTTTTATGTTCTAACTGCTTCATTTTATGAAACTGTCACCAACCGAGATCTTCGAGGGCAAGAAGATTTTCTTTATCGGCGGCACCGGCTTTGTCGGCAAGGTCACGCTGTCGATGCTGCTCCACAATTTCCCGAACATCGCGCGCGTTTACGCGACCGTGCGGGCGCGCGACGCCAACGAATCGCAGAACCGATTCTGGCAGAGCATCGTCACCTCGCCGACTTTCGATCCGCTGCGCGAGAAATACGGCGACAAGTTCGAGGATTTTATTCGCGAAAAGGTCGTTCCCGTCAACGGCGACGTCGGCAACGAGAACCTCGGGATGAACGAGGACGAGGCCCGCGCGATAATGGCCGACACCGACATCATCATCAACGGCGCCGGAAACGTGACATTCAACCCGCCGCTCGAATCGGCGCTGCGGACGAACGTCGTCGGCTCGAACAACATCATCAAACTCGCGCGGATGATGAAGCGCCCGACGGTCGTCCACGTTTCGACCTGCTTCGTCGCCGGCAAACGCAGCGGCGCGATCTGGGAGAACGAGCCCGTGGTAGGCTATTTCCCGCGCAAGAACGAACTCGTCGGCACGACCTTCGACGTCAACAAGGAGATCGAGGACTGCGCGCGTCTTTCGGAGCAGGCGCGGCAGGAAGCCGACGATGCGATGCAGATCGCCAAATTCCGCGAGCAGGCCCGCAAGCGTTTCGAGGACGAGGGCCGCGATCCGGACGACGAGTCGGAACTGAAATCCGCGATCTTCCGCGAGCGCAAGATGTGGATCCGCGAGCGCACGACCGAGCTCGGTGCCGAACGCGCCGAATACTGGGGCTGGACCAACATCTACACCTACTCGAAGTCGCTCGCCGAGCAGATCATCGTGAGCCAGGACGACATCGTCAAGACGCTGGTCCGTCCGTCGATCGTCGAATCGTCGCAGGCCTATCCGTTCCCCGGCTGGAACGAGGGATTCACGACGACGGCGCCGCTGATCCTCATCGCGCTGCGCGGGCAGCCGATCATTCCCGTCAACGACAAGCTGATCCTCGACATCATCCCGGTCGATATGGTCGCCGGCGCGATCCTTGGCGCGGCCATGAACGCGCTCGTCGACGACAACCCGCCGCTCGTCTTCCAGGCATCGTCGGGCGATTCGAACCCGAACGATATGAAACGCATCGTCGGGCTGGTCGGGCTCTACAAGCGCCGGTATTTCCAGGACAAGGACACGGGCAACAAACTGCTCAACAACATCGGCGCGATGATCGAAACGTCGCCCGTGCCGCAGAAGACCTACGACCGATTCTCGGCGCCGATGCTCAACAAGCTCGCGAAACGCGCAAATACATTGCTCGACAAGGCCGCGCCGAACTGGGCCGGCGGGCGCTTCTCGAACATCGTCTCGGACATCAAGAAATCGGTCACGGAATTCGAGCAGACGACGCAGGAGACGATCGACGCGTTCTCGATGTTCAAGCCGTTCATGATCGACAACGCCTACGAATACCGCTCGGACAACGTCCGCGCGCTGATGGCGATGGTCCGCGAACGCGAGAAAGACCTGCTGCCGTGGTATCCGGAACGGCTCGATTGGTACGACTACTGGCTCAACGTCCATTTCCCGGGAATGCGCAAATGGGTGCTGCCAACCCTCGAGGAAGAGCTCAAAAAGGTCGAAAAGCGCGCCTACACCTACAAGGACCTGCTCGATCTTTTCGAGACTTCGGTCAAGCGTTTTCCGACGCGCGTGGCGATGAAGATCGAGCGCAACGGCCGGAAAGAGCAGTACACTTTCGAGGATGTCCGGGAACTGACGCTGCGTGCCGGCGGCTTTCTCGCACACAACGGCATAAAGACCGGCAGCCGCGTGATACTTTTCTCGCACAATATGCCGGAATGGGGCCTGACCTATTTCGGCATTCTGAAGACCGGCGCGACGGCGATCCCGATCGATCCGGCGAGCTCGGTCGATGAGATAATCAGCTTCGCGCGTTCGGGCGAGGCGTCGGCGATCGTTCTTTCTCCGAAGCTCGCTGACGAGAATCCGGAACTCGCCGAGCGGTTGAAGGGGGCCGGGCTGGAGATCGACGTCTGGACGTTCGACGAGGTCTTCGAGATGCAGTCCGAGCAGGAAGAGGCACGGCGCAGCGCGCTTTTGCCGAACCGGATACCTTCGAGCTCCGTGGCGTCCCTGATCTTCACCTCGGGCACGACCGGCACGCCGAAGGCCGTGATGCTGTCGCACAAGAACTTCGTCAATATGATCTCGATGCTTTCGTCGGTGCTCGAGATGGACATCAACGACGGCGTATTGTCTGTGCTGCCGATGCATCACACGTTTGAGTTTTCGGCCGGATTCCTGACGCCGTTCTCGAACGGGACGCAGATCACGTATCTTGACGAGCTTTCGGCCGAGGAACTGTCGCGGGCGATCGAGAGCGGCCACGTGACCGGTATGGTCGGCGTTCCGGCGCTTTGGGAAATGCTGCACCGCCGCATCAAGACGCGGCTCCGCGACCGCGGCGATTGGTTCGCCGATCTCGCCGACAACGTCATCGAGTTCAACGCCTGGCTGCGCGACAACACGCCGTTCAACCTCGGCCCGATCATCTTTTTCCCGATCCATCAGGGAATGGGCGGAAGGATGCGCTATCTGATCTCGGGCGGTTCGGCGCTCAGCGAGAAGGTCCAGAAAGACCTCCACGGACTCGGCTTCAACGTGCTAGAAGGCTACGGCCTGACCGAATCGTCGCCGGTCCTGACCGTGGCCCGACCCGGAAACAAGCTGCTTCGCGGAAGCGTCGGAAAACCGCTTCCGGGCGTCGAGGTCAAGATCGACAAACCCGACGAGAACGGCGTCGGCGAAGTCCTCGCGCGTGGCCAGAACGTAATGCTCGGATACTACAAGAACGAAGAAGCGACCGAGGCCGTGATGCAGGACCGATGGCTGCGGACGGGCGATCTCGGTCGGCTCGACGAGGACGGGAACCTGTTCATCGTCGGCCGCTCGAAGGACGTCATCATCGATTCGAACGGCAAGAACATCTATCCCGACGAGATCGAGGACCATTACGGCAAATCGACGTTCATCAAGGAGTTGTCGGTGGTCGGACTGCCCGACGAGGACGGCGGCGAGAAGATAGCGGCGCTCGTCGTCCCCGATTACGAGTTCGATATCGCGCTGACGCGCGCCGAAACGAACAAGAAGGTCGAGGAGCATTTCCGGGAGGTCTCGGCCGGGTTGCCGTTCTTCAAACGCGTCAAGGTGCTCCATCTGACGCCGTTCGAATTGCCGCGGACTGCAACGCGCAAGGTCAAGCGGCCGGAAGTCGTCGAGATGCTTCAGGCGCTCGAGGCGAAATCGAAGAACAAGACGAAGATCGAGGCCGACGCGAAGGGCGACGACACCGCGCTCTGGATCCGAAAGATCGTGGCCACGGTCTCGAACCGACCGCTGTCCGAGGTTCCGATCGGCGAAAAGCTCGCCGATCTCGGTTTCGATTCGCTGATGTTCGTCGAACTCCAGGCGGCGGTCGAAGACGCCGGCGGACGGGTCATATCGCCCGACACGCTGAACGAGGTGCAGACCGTTCGTGAGCTTCTGACGGCTGTCCAACGCGTCGACAAATCGAAAAAGCTCGTCGACGAGCCGAAACGCGAAGACTCGAAGGACGACGAGATATTCGTTCCGTCGATCGTCCGCAAGCTCGGGAACGAGCTGATCGATTTCGCGCAGGAACGGCTTTACGACACGGTGCTCAAGACGAAGATCGAGGGCGAGGGCAACGTCCCGCTCCATACGAACTTCATCGTCGCTCCGAACCACGCGTCGCATATCGACACCGGGCTCGTCAAAAAAGCGCTCGGCACTGACGTTGCCGAACAGACGGTCGCCGTCGCGGCCGCCGACTACTGGTTCGATACCAAGTACAAGCGGGCGTATATGAACAATTTCACGACGCTCGTGCCGATCGAACGCACCGGCAGCCTGCGCCAGTCGCTGCGCCACGTCACCGACATCCTGAAACAGGGCTACAACACGCTGATCTTTCCGGAAGGCACGCGCAGTTTGGACGGCGAGATCCACGAGTTCAAGCCGATCATCGGCTATCTCGCCCTGAACGAGAAGATCGGGATCCTGCCGATCTATCTGTGGGGTACTTTCGAGGCGTTCCCGAAAGGGATGACCATCCCGAAGAAGGACAGCTTCGGGGCGAGTATCGGCGCGACGATCGGACGATTTCTCGAATACGACGAACTGGCCGAGATGGCCAAGGGCGTCCCGAACACCGAGGCCTACCGGTTGGTCGCGGCCCGCGTCCAGCACGAGATCGAATGCCTTCGCGACGGCCGCCGAGACAGGTTCGACGTTGCCGCCGTACGGAAGAAATGGAAGGCCGAGCGCCGGAAATCGAGAAAGCAGGAGCCGGTGATCGACGAGTGATCGGATTCGGGATTTGGTTTTGGGATTAATCCCGTCCTAAACGTTGAGATCGTTGCGCAAAGCGAACGAAACAGCGGTGTCCATTCGGACAAGCGGATTCCGGCTTTTTGAGCGTGCGGAGCGCGCGACGTATCGATAGCACCACGTGGAGCGAGGCGGAACGTGGTGTGTCGGGCCCGGTCTTGGCCGGAGCGTGCGGAGCGCGCGTCTCCGGTCCGTTTGGGCAGGAGACGCGTGTTAAACACGCTTGTTGATCGTATTGGAAATCCAACACCAGGCTCGGCTGCGCCTTCGCCTGGTGCTATCGACAAGACGCGTGCTCAGCACGCTGAAGAGGTTTGTCGAATCGATCGGAGGTGCCGAGAGAAATCGGGGGGCGTTCCGAGAACGCCGATCTCGGCAATTGTCAGGCAATGAAGTCCGAGCTTCAAGGAGCAGACGTCGAACGTTCAGGACAGCATTGATTTGGAATTTGCGATTTGGGATTGGGCCGAAAAACCCTTGAACGCCGGCGGGCGTATCTATTTTACTTATGAGAATCATCAGCGCGTTTCTTTTTTTGAGCATCTTCGCTTCGTCTTTTGCCGTGTTCGGCCAAACACCGTCTACGTCCAAACCGACGTTCAAGGTCCCGTTCGAGAAATTCACACTTCCCAACGGGCTTGAGGTCGTGTTTCACATCGACCGCTCGGACCCGGTCGTCGCCGTCGCGCTCACCGCACACGTCGGGTCGGCGCGCGAGAAGGCCGGACGCACCGGTTTCGCGCACCTCTTCGAGCATCTGCTGTTCCTGGAGTCTGAAAATCTCGGCAAGGGCGGGCTCGACAAGCTGAGCGCCCGCGTCGGCGGATCGGGAGCCAACGGATCGACCTCGCGCGATCGCACGAACTATTTCCAGACGGTCCCGAAGGACGCGCTCGAGAAGATGCTCTGGGCCGAGGCCGACAAACTCGGCTGGTTCATCAACACCGTGACCGAGCCCGTGCTCGCCAAGGAAAAGCAGGTCGTCAAGAACGAGAAGCGGCAAAGCGTCGACAACGCGCCGTACGGGCACACGTCGTACGTCATCGACAAGGCGCTTTATCCGGACGACCATCCGTACAACTGGCAGGTCATCGGATCGCTCGAGGATCTTCAGAACGCGACGCTCGCGGACGTCAAGGAATTCTTCAGGCGCTGGTACGTTCCGAACAACGTGACGCTGACGGTCGCCGGCGATTTCGATCCGGTGCAGGCGAAGAAATGGGTCGAGAAGTATTTCGGGGAGATCAAGCGCGGGCCCGACGTCGAACCGATGCAGAAACGGCCCGGGTTCGTCCGGGAAACGGTCAGGTTCTATCACGAGGACAATTTCGCGCAGTTGCCGGAACTGACGATGGTTTGGCCGACCGTGGAGCAGTACAATCCCGACGCCTACGCGCTGGCGGTGCTCGCCGACTACCTCTCGAACGGCAAGCGCGCCCCGTTCTACAAGGTCCTGGTCGAGGACAAAAAGCTGACGGCGAACGTCAATATGGGAAATCAGGATTCGGAGATCGCCGGCCAGTTCGAGCTTTCGGTCCGCGCGTTTCCGGGCAAGGACCTCGATGACGTCGCAGCGGCAATCAACGAGGCTTTCGCCAAGTTCGAGGCCGAGGGCATTTCGGACCGCGATCTGAGCCGCATCAAGTCGGGCCAGGAGACGCAGTTCTATGGCTCGCTGTCGAGCGTTCTCGGAAAGGGATTCCAACTCGCGCAGTACAACATCTTCGCGGACGATCCGGGATTCATCGAGAAGGACATCCGGAACATCCTGGCCGTGACTCCGGCGGACGTGAAACGCGTCTACGAGAAATACATCAAGGGAAAGAACTTCGTCGCCACGAGCTTCGTTCCGAAGGGCAAGACGGCGCTCGCGCTCGAAGGCTCGAAAAAGGCCGAGGTCGTCGAGGAGAAGATCGTCCAGGGTGCTGACGAAGAGGTCGACCCGAACGTCGACGCGAAGTACGAACGGACGCCGTCGAGCTTCGACCGGACGGTCGAGCCGCCTTACGGGCCGGCACCGCAGGTCGTCGTTCCGACGGTTTCCGAGCAGGTGCTTTCGAACGGGATGCGCCTTTACAACATCGAGAACAGGGAAGTTCCGCTCGTGAATCTCGAGATCGTCATCGACGGTGGCCTTTTGCTCGAAGACTTCGACAAGGTCGGCGTCTCGAACCTGCTCGCGCGGATGATGACGCAGGGAACCGCGAAGCGCACGCCGCAGGAACTCGAAGAGGCGATCCAGCAGCTCGGCGCATCGATAAACGTCAGCGCCGGGACCGAAGAGATGCGGATCGGCGTGACGACGCTGTCCAAGAACTACGCCGCGACGCTTGCGCTCGTCGAAGAGATCCTGCTCGAACCGCGCTGGGACGCGAAGGAGTTCGATCTCGCGAAGCAGAGCGTCCTGAGCCAGATCAGGCAGCAGATGGCGAACCCGAACGCGATCGCGAACAATCAGTTCAACCTGTTGATCTACGGCAAGGACAACATCCGTTCGCGGAACATTCTCGGAACTGCCGAATCGGTTTCGGCGATCACGATGGACGATCTTAAGTCGTTCTATTCGAGGAACATATCGCCGACGGTCGCAAGGATCCACGTCGTCGGCGACCTTTCCCGGTCGGCTGCGCTGCAGTCCTTCTCGTCGCTTTCGAAGCGTTGGGCGGGCAAACCCGTGAAGATCCCGAACTATCCGACGCCGCCCGCTCCGTCGGCCTCGAAGGTTTATTTCTTCGACGTTCCTGACGCAAAGCAGTCGGTCATCCGGTTCGGATATCCGGCGCTCGCCGCGACCGATCCCGATTTCTATCCGGCGACGGTGATGAACTACATCCTCGGCGGCGGCGGGTTCGCGTCGCAGTTGACCCAGGAGCTGCGCGAGGGCAAGGGCTATACGTACGGCATCAGTTCGCAGTTCACCGGGACGAAAGCGCCGGGCGCGTTCTCGATCGCGAGCGGAGTGCGGAGCAACGTCACGCTCGAATCGGCGCAGCTCGTCAAATCGATCCTCGAGAAATTCGGTCCGGGATACACCGACGCCGACCTCGCGACGACGAAGAGCTTCCTGATCAAAAGCAACGCGCGGGCGTTCGAGACGGCGGCCGCGAAGATCGGGCTGCTTTCAAACGTCAGCAAATACGGCTGGCGGCCCGATTACGTGAAACAGCGCGAGAAGGTCGTGAGTTCAATGACTGTCGAGAAGATCAGGCAGCTTTCGGCGAAGTATCTGAACGCCGGCAAGATGTACTGGCTCGTCGTCGGCGATGCCAAGACGCAGCTTCCGAGAATGAAGGAACTGGGCTTCGGGGAACCGGTTTTGTTGAACAGGTAAAATGGTGCGGATCTGAATTCCAGATCTTGAATCCATATTCCAGGATTCCATATTCCAAGATTCCAAGTCGGGTCGAACTGGAATTCTGGAATCTTGGGATTCTGGAATATGGAATCCCGGATCTCTATTTCGCCACGCGATCGGATATATGGCCAAGAAGACTGAAAAGAAGATTCTAATCACCGGCGGAACCGGTTTTTTGGGTGCGCATCTCGTGCACCATTTCCTTGAGGCCGGCGCGAAGAACCTGCGGGTGATGGCGTCGAGCGTTCCGGATTGGATGACCGATCGCGGCGTCGAGCCGTTCGCCGGGTCGGTGACTCGAAAGGAGCACGTCGCCGCCGCGACAAAGGACTGCGAGGCGATCTATCATCTCGCCGGAAAGGTCTCGTTCGCCTACGACGGCGCGGCGCAGATGAACCGCATCCACGTCGAGGGCACGCGGCTGCTGTGCGAGGCGGCCAAGGAGAACGGCGTCAAGAACTTCATCCTCGCGTCGTCGAGCGGGACGAGCGCGATCACCGACGACGGCGAGATCACGGACGAATCGTATCCTCAGCCGCTCGAGATACTCAGCAAATGGCCGTATTACGCCTCGAAGTATTATCAGGAGAAGACCGCGCTCAAGGCATTCAGCGACGAGGGCGAGCGGCTCGTGATACTCAACCCGTCGCTGCTGCTCGGCCCGGGCGACGAGCGCCTGAGTTCGACCAAGGTCGTTCTTGATTTCATGGCGCGAAAGCTTCCGATCACGCCGTCGGGGGGCATCAATTTCGTCGATGCGAGGGATGCCGCAGCGGCGTTTCTGAACGCTCTCGACCGTGGCCGGCATCAGGAACGATATCTTTTGGGTGCGGTCAACTGGACGGTCCGCGATTTCTTCTCACGGCTCGAGCGGCTGACGGACGTCCCGGCGCCGATGTTCAGCGTTCCGAAAAAAGTCGCGGTCGCCGGATCGAACCTCATTTCGTCGTTCTACAAACAATGGAATTGGGCCCCGCCTTTCGAGGCTTCCGAGGTCGAGATGGGCGAGTATTTCTGGTACTTCGACTCGTCAAAGGCAGAAGACGAACTCGGTTTCTCGGCTCGCGATCCGCAGGAAACGCTTCAGGAGACGATCAAGTACCTACGCGAACACTTTCTCGGCCACGGCATTTTCGATTGACCCTCACGCCGCAAGGCCAATCCCCGAAAACGCGCGCCCGCGCGCGACGCAAGACGGGCCGATCTTGAGGTCCATCGACGCACGGGCAGTCTCGAGCTTGTTGGCGTACTCGGCAGAGATGCGGGAAATCCCCCGACGGGTGTTCCCGCGCGTCCGCAATCTCTTTACCCGTAACGATTTCTTGGCGGCACGGATCTTGCAACGAATACGTGGCAGAGACGCTTGTATGAACGCGATCGTCCGGAATTACGCGACGGACGAAAGAGTAAAGGAGATCCGTTATGAACGAAACGACGATTTTTGGAAAGCTGATTCGATCTCAGAACGTCATCTCGGATGTTGCCCTCGCGAACATTCGGGAGACCTTGTGGATCGTGCCGACCGAGCATCTTATGGTCATCCGGCAGATCGACGTCGTCCCGCCGCTGATGCTGGGCAGCGACCCGAACTACGCCGGCGGAGGTTCCGGTTGCGGATATCCGCGGCTGTCTGAATTGTGCTTCGACCGGGGATTCAGGCCGAACAACTTCCCGATCAATCTCACGCTGCTTCACGAGATCGGGCATATCGTGGACCATCACTACGGAGCTTTTGCGGGGCTCGCCCCGGAGCATCAGGCGACTCTGCGGTCGATCCCTATACCGGCGACAGCCCGAACGCGAGGCGAGGGCGAGTATTTCGCAATCGCATACCAGCAGGTGATCTCGGGCAGCGCGTCACAAGCCGTGCGGGCCGCCGTCCTCGCGAGCACGGCGTTTGCGGGCGTGGATACTGTCCGGGGCCGGTACAGTGATCAGGCGTCCGCCGGTGGAGCCTGAAGCAATATTTTCCGAAACGTTGGTCGAGCGGTTATGAACATCACCGTTCCGACGGCGGTCGTTTTCATCTGCTCGAGGCCATTTGCGACACCGGAGACACGATCCTCGGCATTCGAAGACGCGGTCAGACGGCAGTACTTCCGGCCGTCCTTCTCAAACGCCTTCAGTGCCGAATCGGAAAGAAACTTGAATCTGATTCGACAAACCTGGTTCGGCGTGTGGGACACGCGTCGTTTCGATAGCACCAGGCTTACCACTCCGGCAATTTACACCTCCGCTATCCTATCGGCACTCGGAATCAACTCTATGTTCGGGATCGGCCTAATTCGCACCGGTGGATCAGCAAAAGGCAGTTCCTTTGCACCTTCCGGCATGACATATCCTTTATCGCTGCAGTTATCAATGTCAAACCGGCGGACAGCCCTCCTGAGCGGCGTCTGAGCTTGTGTGAAGGGCTCTCGATGCGACTCAACCGATCCCTGCCGTCTTACACTCGCGCGATCCCGACCGTCGTTCATCCTGCTGATGTAAGACTCGAGATGGGCGACAAGGGTGCTTCGAGCCCTCGCAGAGGGCGGCAGGATGCGAACGTCGGGGGCGGCTGAACAATCGCTTGCGCTGATCAATGGCCCGGCTCCTTACTTCAGTCCGGGATGCAGATTTCGCGCCAGCCCTCGCAGAGGGCGTGAGCGTGTAGCGCGTAGCGACAGCTGCGGGAAAACGCGGTCCATCAAACGTGCATCGAGCCCTCGTAGAGGGCGGCAGAATGCGAAACTCGGAGTCGGTCACGGCCGAACGATCGATACGCTGATCAATGGCCCGGCTCGTGTCGCCCTCTACGAGGGCTCAATCCGGCAATCCCGCGCTTCGCCCCGCAGCTGGCGCTGCGCGCTACACGCTTTCGCCCTCGACGAGGGCTGATCAAATCCCAACGCTCGTCCTATGGACATTCACATTAATATCGGGGTAGTCCGTTGTTTGTGATCGTGCGGCGACGAGCCAAGCCATCGCATTTTCCCAATCGTTCCAGGATCTTACCTGAAGCTTTCCAAAAACCTGGGTTTCCGCCTGGCGTTCGTGAGTTGCTCGAATGCGTAGGCGATCTCGATCAGAACCGGTTCGGAGAACGCGCGGCCGAAGAATGAGATCCCGATCGGGAGTTCGGCGATGAATCCGGCCGGAACGGTGATGTTCGGATAGCCCGCGACCGCGGCGAACGAGGAGCTTCCGACGTAGTTCGCCGGCGAATCGCCGTTGACCAGGTCGATCAGCCACGGCGGGGAATTCGACGGCGCGAGGATCGCGTCGAGCTTTTCCTTGTCCATCACGAGATCGATGCCCTGGTCCTGCGTCAAGACCTTGCTCTGAAGCAGGGCCAGACGATAGGCGCGGGTGTTCAGATCGCCCTTTTCCTCGGCCTTCAGAAACACGTCCTGTCCGAAATACGGCATCTCCTTGGCCGCGTTCTCGTCATTGAACTTGATGATGTCGGCAAGCGATCTATGGCGTCCGCCGCGGCTTCTGAGATACTCGCCGAGGTCGGCCTTGAGCTCGTAAAGCAGCACCTCGAATTCCGCGTCGCCGAACTTGTTGAATGTAGGGATCGCAATGTCGATCGTCTCCGCACCCGCCGATCGGATCGCCCGAAGCTGCTCTTCCAAAAGCTTGTCGACGCGCTCGTTGGTGCCGAAATACTGGCGCATCACGCCGATGCGCTTGCCTTTGAGCCCGTCCTTGTTTAGGAATCTTGCGTAATCGCCCGCGCCTTTCGAAGCCTGATTGGTTATCGAGTCGGCCGGATCAGTTCCCACGATCGCACTGAGAACGGCGGCGGCGTCCGCGACCGTCCGGCACATCGGGCCGGCGGTGTCCTGCGAATGCGCGATCGGGATAATGCCCGAGCGCGAAACGAGCCCGATGGTCGGTTTGATGCCGACGATGCCGTTGATCGACGCCGGGCAGACGATCGAACCGTCGGTTTCGGTCCGGATCGCGACGGCCGCCAGGTTCGCGGCGATCGCCGCGCCCGAACCGGACGAGGATCCGCACGGCGTACGGTCGAGAATGTAGGGATTTCGGGTCTGGCCGCCGCGCGCGGACCAGCCGCTCGACGACTGGCCCGAGCGGATGTTCGCCCATTCGCTGAGGTTCGTCTTCCCGATGATCACCGCGCCCGCCTCGCGCAGACGACCGACGATGAAAGCGTCCTGTTTCGGCGTCGGCGCGTCGACCAGCGCCAGCGAGCCGGCGGTGGTTTTCATCTTGTCGGCCGTGTCGATATTGTCCTTGATGACGACCGGGACGCCGTGCAACGGACCGCGGATCTTTCCGGCCTTGCGTTCCGTGTCGAGCCGTTCGGCGATCGCGATCGCGTCCGGGTTCATCTCGATCATCGAGTTGATCTTCTTGTCGATCGTCGCGATGCGCGCCGCATAGGCGCGGACGAGATCGGCCGACGAAAAACGGCCGGCGGCGATTCCCTGCGCGAGCGATGCGACCGTCGCTTCTTCGATATCGATGTCGGCAGCGGCTGACGTTGCGCCGCGCCCGATGATCAAACCGGCGGCGCCGATCGCGCCGAGCCCCACGAAATCCCTTCGTCTCATTTCTCTCCCTTCAGCCGTTTCAGGTTTTGTTTCGCCTCTTCCAGATCCGGTCGTAAGGCGAGCGCCTTTTCGAAGGCCGCCTTTGCCTGATCGTTCTTATTCTGCGCGGAGAGCGTCAGACCAAGCAGACTGTGCGCTTCCGCATCGTCGGACCTGGCGCGAAGATACTCCTCGATCGTCGCCTGAGATTCGTCGAATCGCTTCGCCTGGAGCAAAGCCAACGCAAGCTTGAATCGCGCCTCGAAGTTCTCGGGCGTGAGGTACAGGAGCCGCTTCAGCGAATCGACCGCCTTCCCGAACTTGTCCTGTCTCGCGTAGGCGGTCGCCAGATCGTTGAGCGCGCCGACCAGGATCTGCGGCGAAGGCGCCGTCGGAAGCTGGGCCGCCTGGCGCAGGCTTTCCTCGGCATCCTCGGGCCGGTCCTGCAATATCTGCGATTGCGCGAGGTTCGAGTATGCCAACGCATAATCGCCGCGCAACTCGAGCGAACGCTTGAACTTCTCTTCGGCGGCCGCGTATTCGCGGCGCTTGATCAGCAGGATGCCGTAGGTGTTGAACGCCTCGAAATAGTTCGGATTGTCGGCGATCGACATTTGGCAGAACGGTTCGGCCTCGTCGAGCCGTTCGGCGAGCATCAGATGATGGCAAAGATTGTGCGAGATCAGAAAATTCTTCTCGGTGACCGCGAGCGTTCGTTTGTACAGGATCTCGTTGTTCTTCCAATACGCCGTCTGAACGAATGCGACCGGCGTCAGACCGGCGATGAACGCACCGAAGATCCCGAGATAAGCGAGTTTCGGCAACGACAGGGCACGGAACAGATCGGCCGAGCCCCAGACGAGGATGATGAAGAGCCCGAAATACGGGACGTAGGTGTAGCGGTCGGCCATCGGCTGCGATCCGACCTGGACCAGCCCGACCACCGGAACGAGCGTTCCCAAAAACCATAACCATCCGACCGTCAAATACTTGCGGCGGCGGAACTGCCAGACGCAGAGGGCCGTCATCGCGGTGAAGAATATCCCGGACACGATCACCTGCCACAGCGGGAAGTTGCGGTCGTATGGATACCAGACGCCGAGATTCGCCGGATAGAAGAGCATCGAGGTGTATTTTCCGACCGACAGAAGCGCGTTGACGAGCCGCGTGGCGAGCGGCAGATAATCGAGCGACTCGACCGATCCGCCGGCGCGCTGGGCGAGAAAGGTCAGGTACGACGATGCCGCCGAAAGCGCGAAAAGAGGGATCTTCTCGGCGACGAGACGCGGGATGTTGCGCAGCGAGCTCAAACGTCCGAGTGGCCAGAGATCCAGGAGCAGAAGCACGCACGGAAGGGTGACAAGCATTGGCTTCGCCATTAGCCCGAGCGCGAACAGCACGAAAACAAGCAGATAGGCCGGTCCGGCACGCCTGATGAAAGGCGTCTCGAGGTTTGCCGCGGCTCGCCTCGCGTAGGTCGTATAGGCAAGCATCGTCAGCAGCCAGAAGAACGTCGACAGGACGTCCTTGCGCTCCGCGACCCACGCCACCGATTCGACGTGCGCCGGGTGAACGGCGAACAGCGCGGCGACGATCGCGCTCCGCCAGAACGCTCCGGTCATCGCCCGGAAGACGGCGAATGCGAGCATCGTGTTGGCAATATGAAAGACGACGTTCACCGCGTGATGCGCGCCCGCGTTCTGCCCGAACAGTTCGACGTCGAGCATATGCGACAGCCACGTCAGCGGATGCCAGTTCGCAGCATAGAACTGCGTGAACGCCCAGCGGACCGACTCCTTGTTCAGTCCGCTCAGGGTCACGCTGTTACCGAAGACGTAAAGATTGTCGTCGAGGTTGATGAAATCGAATCGCGTCGTCTGGAAATAGATGACGAGCACGAGCGCGGTCAGCGCCGCGAGGACGATCGACTGGCGGTTCGCCGCAAAAAAGCCTGGTTTGGTCTCGCTCACGGTTCTTGGTTCAGGAAGCTTTCTCAATCTCGCGGTAATAGTCCGGGAGCAACTCGCGTCCGGTTTCGCGGAACAGTTTGGAATCGATGATCTTCATCCGGTGAAGCCGGAACTCGAGCGAGGTCGAGAGCACGCCGAGACCGTACTTGACCGACCGGCGGAAATTGATCGACGACGCTTCCTCGAAATACCGCGTCGGACAACTGATCTCGCCGACACGGTATCCGAAATGGACCGCCTGCGCGATCATCTGGTTGTCGAAAACGAAATCGTCGGAATTGTCGTCGAGCGGCATCGCCTCGATCACTTCGCGCGTGAACGCTCGGAATCCGGTATGGTATTCGCTCAGCTTCTGGCCGATCAGGATGTTCTGGAACAGCGTCAGAAACCGATTCGAGATGTACTTGTAGACGGGCATTCCGCCGGCGATGGCGCCGTTCCCCAAGATGCGCGAGCCCATCACGACATCGTACTCTCCGTACGCGATCATTCCGGCCATCGGAACGATCAGGTTCGGGGAATACTGGTAATCGGGGTGGACCATGACGACGATGTCGGCCCCGCTCCGGAGCGCCTCGCGATAGCAGGTCTTCTGGTTCCGGCCGTATCCGAAATTGCGGTCGTGCCTGAAAACCGTCAGTCCGAGTTGATTGGCGACCTCGACCGTCTCGTCCCGGCTCGCGTCATCGACCAGCAGAATCTCGTCGACTATATCGCGCGGGATCTCTCCGACGGTCTTCTCGAGCGTCTTCGCGGCATTGTACGCCGGCATCACGACGATGATTTTTTTCCCGTTGAGCATGGCGCTGTTCGTTTTCCGATGTTAAGTCGCTCCCGCGGAATTGTCCAATTTGCGGGCGCCGATCACGAGCGTTCCGCCGCGGCCGGCCAGCGTCGTGGCGGCGAGAAAGGGAAGGGCGGCGCCGGTGAAGACGGTTCCGAGCGCGAAATCCCTCGCGCGGACGAATGCCGATACGCGTCGGGCGTGTCCCGTGAGCGTCCGAAAGAACACGTTCGGTTCTTCGAACATCGCATTGAGAGCGCTTTGCGACCAGCCGAGCAGATCGTATTCGAACTCCTGGTCGCGGCGCCATTCGACCGAGAACCCGCAATCGGCGAGCAATTCGCCGAGAGCTTCTGGCCCGAAATGAAAAAGGTGGTGCGGAACGTCCAAATGCAGCCACGACCGGCCGAATATCCTCGATTGCGCACCGTCGAAATTCGGAACCGCGACGATCAGCGCGCCACCCGGTTTGAGGGCTGCCGCCGCCTTCAGGAGCATCGCCCGGGGATCGGTGAAATGCTCGAGCGTGTGCCACATCGTCACGGCATCGAACGATCCCGCGCCATACGCCGCGAGTATTTCGTCCAGGTCCGCGCGAACGTCGATGTTGGAACCCGCAAGCCGTGACGCATCGAGTTCCGTACCCGCGGTTTCCCAGCCGGCCGCCGCCGCGAATCGGAGAAACGTGCCGTCGCCGCAGCCGATATCGAGCACGCGCCCGGGCGGCGACGACCGCCGGAGCCAGCGAAGCCGGCGGCGCGCACAGAAACCGTTCGTGAATCCGTGCCGGCCGCCGTAATAATCGGCATAGAACTGCGACACGTCCTCGAGCAGCGGGGTCGTATGACCGAGACGGCACGAGCCGCATTCGAGAACGTCGAACGACTTGCCTGAGAGCCGGTCGGTGAGTCCGGAAAACCGCGGCGACAGATCGCCGCCGCAGACGTGACAGGTTTCCATTTACTTGATCTTCATCAGGCTGCCGTCGCCGCTGATCCGTTTCGATGACGTCCTGGCGACCTGTTCAGCCTTCGCGAAGGCGCGCAGGAAGTTCTCGCCGAGGACCTTGCGGACCTCAGCCTCGGTGTAGCCGCGGCGCAGCATTTCGTACGTGATAACTACGAGGTCTTCCATTCCGTTCATTCCTTCGGGCAGCAACGGTACGCCGTCGAAATCGCTTCCGAGCCCGATGACGTCGATGCCTGCGACCTTTTTCATATGGTCGATGTGGTCGACGATCCGCGTGTAGCTCGGAACCGGTATCGGGTTCGCCTCGAGGAGTTTCCGCTCGGCCTCGTTGAATCCGGCGCGGTCGTTCTTGAACTGTTCGCGCAGCGCGTCCATCTCCGGTTTGAGCCGCGCCGTCCGATCGTTCTCGGCCTTGTTGTAGTCGAGATCGAGGAAGGCCGGATAGAAGTTGATCATGATCACGCCGCCGTTCTTGGCGACGCGCCGCAGAACTTCGTCCGGGATGTTCCGGGTATGATCGGCGACGCCGCGCGCCGACGAATGCGACGCGATGATCGGGGCAGTCGTGATGTCGAGCACGTCGTTCATAACCTTGACGGAAACGTGCGAGATATCGACGAGCATCCCGAGGCGGTTCATTTCCTTGACGACCTCTTTCCCGAACGGCGCGAGGCCGTTGTTCTTGACCTCGCCGCGGTGCGCGTCGGCCCAATCGTGCGAGACGTTGTGCGTCAGCGTCATATAGCGAATGCCGAGACGGTAGAAATTGCGCAGCGCGTAGAGCGAGTTCTCGATCGCGTAGCCGCCCTCGATGCCCATCAGCGCGCAGATCTTTCCGATCTTCTTCGCGCGGCGGATCTCATCGGCGGTCGTGCACGACATCAGCGTTTCGGGATGCTTCTCGACCTCGCGGTTCGTGGCGTCGATGAGGTCCATCGCGCGCCGCATCGCGCCGCCCGTCTGCAGCATCGCGCCCGAAACGTAGATCGAGAAGAACTCGCCGGTTATGCCGGAGAGCCGGAAACGGTTCAGATCCGTATGAAACGGATCGCCGTCGAGATGGAACTTGCCGATCGAGTTCGTCGAAAGATCGAAATCCTCGTCGACCATCGGCGACGTGACGTCGTTGTGGCCGTCGACGATGATCGCCTTCTTGTGGATCTTGAGCGCTTGCGCCCAGATCTTCGGGTCGGCCCCGGCCGGCATCGTCTGCGCGAACGCGGGCAACGTGAACGAAAGCAAAAGCAGAACGGCAAGAAGTTTTTTCATAAAACTAAGATTCAAGAGTCAAGATTCAAGAGTCAAGATTCAAGATTGGAGATTCAAGATTCAAGATTCAAGAGTCAAGCTCGGCTAGCGCCTGTCCGCTCACGATCGGAAATCCAAAATCCAAAATCGAAAATCCAAAATCGATTCGCGCACGGCGCTCATTGCAACCGGGACGGTTGCGCTCCAGTCCAAAAACCGACTATCGCGGTTTCGCGTTCTTCACCCACTTGTCGAACCAGGCGAACTGTTCGGCCAGAACGGTCTCGATCGACTCGCGGGCGCTGTAGCCGTGCGACTCGAGCGGCAGCATCACGAGCCGCGCCGTGCCGCCGTTGCCCTGGATCGCGGCGTACATGCGTTCGGACTGGATCGGGAAAGTGCCCTGATTGTTGTCGGCCTCGCCGTGGATCATCAGCACCGGCTCGTTGACCTTGTCCGCGTAAAAGAACGGCGAAACGTTCGCGTAGAGTTCTTTCGCTTCCCAGAACGTGCGTCTTTCCGACTGGAAGCCGAACGGCGTCAGCGTGCGGTTGTAGGCGCCGGAACGCGCGATGCCGGCGCGGAAGATGTCCGAATGCGCGAGAAGGTTCATCGTCATGAACGCGCCGTAGCTGTGCCCGCCGACGCCGACCCGATCACGGTCGGTGACGCCCATTTCAACGGCCTTGTCGACCGCCGCCTTCGCCGAATCGACGACCTGCTTGATGAAGGTGTCATTGACCGTCAGAGGATCGCCGACAATCGGCATCGTCGCGTTGTCGAGCACGGCATAACCCTGAAGCAGGAAGAAAAGATGCGAATAGCTGCCGATCTGAGTGAAACGGTTCGCCGATCCGGAAACCTGCCCGGCCGTCGTCGCGTCGGTGAATTCGAGCGGATATGCCCAAAGGACCGTCGGCAGCTTCGTGCCTTCCTTGTAACCAGGTGGCAGGTAAAGCGTGAACGACAGATCGACGCCGTCGGCGCGCTTGTACCGGACAAGCTGCTTCTTGATCCCGCGCAGCTGCGGCGCCGGATCCTTGAAGTCCGTGAACTGGTTGTCGAAAACGGCGAAGCAGTTCGTGTTCGGCGGACAGACCTGCCTTAGCCTCAGGTTCGGCGGCTCGGTCGTCGATTCGCGCCGAGTGATGAACTCCGACCCGTCCTCGTTCCGGAGCGCGACGAAGGTTTCAAAGACGTTCTGTTCCGACCGGAAGATCTCGTCGGTCTTGAGCGTCTTCAGATTCAGCCGCCGCAGGAACGGGCGGTCCCCTTCGGGCGATGCGCCGGCGCCCGAGACGAAGACGTCGTCGCCGAACTGCTGCATCACCGAGTAGCCGTTCGGGAGCCGCTTCATAACCGGCTGACCGAGGTCATTGTAGCGGTCATTGACGTTCAGGTCCGAAACAACCTTCGGGGCCGAAGGATTTCTGTAATCGACCGCGAATATGCGCCGCCGTTGCGAGTCGCGGTTGTAGTCGAAAAAGAACATCAGACCGTCTCGCTCGCCGAACATCCGGCCCTGAAAACGGTTCTCGACCTTCAGCATCTCGGCCGGCTGGCCCGCAAACGGCGCGTTGATACGCATCAGGCGGTCGCGCTGGGATGCCTTTTTACGCGGATCGCCGCCGTCGAGCGCCTCGGCCCAGATCAGCGAGGCCGGCTCAGTCGGGATCCAGCCGTAGCCGCGCGGACCGGTCGGCACGCCCTGTGCCGGAAGGTTGTCCTGCAACGGTATGCTCGCGACCTTGTAGGCCAATTTACCGTTGATGTCCCATACCTCAATGTCTTTCGGAAAGCGATTGAACGGGAAGAGGTAAGAGAAAGGGCGCTTGATCCGCACCGTCAGGATATATTTCCCGTCGGGCGAGATCTCGGCATCATTGAAGATCGCCGGCGAGCCGATCATCCTCACTTTGCCATCGAGCCCGATCAGCGCGAGCTGCGATGTCGCGTAGTATTCGAAGAGTTTCTCGTCGTTCGGCGACTTCAGCATATCCTGGAACGTCTCGACAAGCCCCGTCCTCCCGGCCGTTTCCTGAGCGTTGGGTGATGCCGGAACGACATTCTGATACGCTGGTGCCGGGCCGCGGTTCGGCGGAACGAGATTCGCGATGACGCTCTTTTGGTCGGGAGCCCAGTCGAAACCGCCGAATGCGGTATTGATCTGCACGCCGCTGATCTTGCGGGCCTTGGCCGTCGCGGTGTCGACGATCCAGAGTTCGATTCCGGTCGGCGTGATGTTCCCGGCGGCGATGTACTTGCCGTCGGCGCTCCAGGTCGGCGAGATGATCTTCGCCCCAGGCGGTAGCGCGACCGGTGTTTCCTTTCCATCGGGAACGCTCTTCAGCGTCAGCTTCACGAAATAGGGCGCGCGATGCGCCGCGAACGTGTTCGGGTTGATCCGCAGTCCGGCGAGCCTGAGCATCGGTTCCGCGAGTTCCGCGATCGGCGGATAGCGGAGCGGCTCAAGGAGCGCGACTCGGTCGCGGGTAGGGCTGACCGAAGTCGATGGGATCGCCGGAGAATCGAGCACGTCGAGAATTTCCTTCGGCGGCTTCTTGTATTGCGCCGTGGCTGAGACCGCCAAAACAAGGATCAACGAAAGCGACAGGAATCGTAGGTTCTTCATAAAAGTATATTCAAAGTGCAGAGTGCAAAGTGCAGAGTGCAAAGTGCAAAGTGCAAAAGGCAAAGTGCAAAAGTCTGGGCCGCGAATTCTCGACGTTCATGCACGATGCACTACGCGTTTTGCACTTTGCACTCTGCGCTGACAACACTGCCCTATCTCCGCCAGTTCTTGATTATCTCTTCCGCGATAGACGGGATAATGCCCCGTTCGGTCGCGAATTTCTCGGTGAAAACGACAAGCACGAACTTCCGGCCGTCGGGCAGTTCGACGTAGGCCGCGTCGTGTCGCGTCTGCGATGTCCAACCCGCCTTCGACCAGATCTTCGCACCTGTCAGGCCTTGGTTGATGAGCGCAATTCCCGTGAATCCGCGCGACTGATCGTCCGGGTCTCCTTTCGCGAACGGGTCGCGTTTCATCAGATCGGTCATGATCCGCGTTGACTCGGCGGCGGCCATCCGGCCAAGAACGATCTCGGCCAGCAGCCTCGCGGTCGCGTTGGTCGTCAGCTTGTTCCGGTTTTCACCTTTGTATTTGCGGAACTGCTGCTCGATGCCGTAAGCGTCTTCGCAGAAGGTCTTCTGGTTGACATTGATGTTGCGATACCCGAGCGCCGCGAAATAGCGGTTCACGATATTCCGCTTATAGGCCCATTTGGCGAACTCCTTCTCCGGTTTTTCAGCACCGCTTGAAGTATCGGTCAGCACGTCCAGAATGTACTGTGTCGCCTCGTTCGAAGAGTCGACGATCATATCCTTGAGCGCGCGGTCGACCTCGCCCGTGACCTTGACCTTCTTCTCGGCGACCCATTGCTCGAGAGCGGCCATGTAGAACATCTTGACGACGCTTGCCGGGTAGATCATCTCTTCGCCGCGGAATTCGGCAAATGGGTACGAGGCCGCGCCGCGCATATCGATCAGCGTCGCCGCGACGTTTTCGGGCTTCAGGCCTTTCTCCTTGAATTTTGTCAGCGTGGCGACAACCGCTTCATCGAGTATCTTCTGAAGTTCAGGCGATTGCGCCGATTCGAGCGCCCGATAGGCGTTCGGAGCTTTGAACTCCTTTGTTCGCTGCCCGAACGCTGAAACCGCACCGATGACAAGGCCGAGTAAAATTAATGCTATTGATTTCATTTTGACAATCTCTTTACGTCGCACGATTTTCAGAGTATAAACCCTTAGAGATCAATTGAGAATCGGGACTTGGGCATTGACGGTTTGGTCGCGCCCTTTTTCAACTCTCAATTTTCAATCATCAATTGTCAGTACGTTCGCTTTCAATTATGTCTCAAGAAAAGCTGGTTCGCGGTATTGATCGGTGGGATCTGCTCGCAATCGCGATAAACACGATCCTCGGAGCCGGCATCTTCGGACTGCCGTCGAAAGTGGCGGCGCTGATCGGAAACTACGGCATCTTCGCGCTCATCGCCTGCGCGGCGATCATCGCCCTGATCGTCGTCTGTTTTGCCGAGGTCTCGAGCCGTTTCGAGGCGACGGGCGGCGCGTACCTGTACGCCCGCGAGAGTTTCGGGCCGGTCGTCGGTTTCGAGGTCGGCTGGCTGTACTGGATCGTGCGGCTGACGACGGCTGCCGCGAACTGCAATCTACTTGTGGCGTATCTTGGTTTTTTCGACCCCCGGCTCAACCAAGGGGCGGTGCGGATCGCGATCATCTGCTCGATATTTCTGGTCATCGCCTTGGTCAATTTCCGCGGAATCAGGCAAACCGCGATCCTGACGAACATCTTCACGGCGGGCAAGATCATACCGTTGCTGGCGTTTGTCGCGATCGGCCTGTTCTTTGTACAGCCCTCGAATTTCGGGCTCCCGGAGACCGTCGAACCCGGAAACTTTGGAGCCGCGCTGCTGATCCTGGTTTATGCGTTTTCGGGGTTCGAGGCGACGACGATCCTGGCGGGCGAGGCCCGCGAGCCGCGCCGAAACCTTCCGTTCGCGCTTCTGGTCTCGCTCGGCTTGATAGCGCTGCTTTATGTCCTGATCCAGATCGTTGCGGTCGGAACGCTTCCCGGCATCGCGCAGTCCGAACGGCCGCTCGCCGATGCGGCCGTCAATTTCCTGGGTTTCTGGGGCGCGTCGCTGATCACGGTCGGGGCCGTTATCTCGATCCTCGGCAATCTGAACATCGGATTTTTGGCGGCGTCTCGGATCCCGTTCGCGATGGCCGAGCAGCGCGAGCTGCCGTCGGCGTTCGCCTCGACGCATCGGACCTTCAAAACGCCGACGCTGGCGATAGTCGTCACGACCGCGATCATTCTCGTGCTGACGATCCAGAGTTCGTTCATCACGGCGCTGACGATCTCAACCATCACGCGTCTGATCGTCTATGCGACGACGTGCGCCGCGCTCCCCGTCTTTCGCTTCCGCCCGGACGCGCCCGAAGCGGCATTCACCGTCCCCGGCGGGATCGCCGTCGCCGCCCTCGCGCTGGGACTTATCGTGTGGCTTTTGTCGAACGTGGATTACAATAAGGAAGGGCTCGTCATTTTGATCGCGATCGGGGCCGGCCTCGTGATCTTCGGTGCGAACCGAATGTTTCGCAAAAGAGATTGATCCGGCCGTCAGCTCATTGGAAAGGAGGTGGGTCATGGCTTTTGTGGTTCAGGGGATGACGCTCATTCCGCAGTCAAAGACGATGAGTTGCTGGTACGCCAGCGCGCAGATGCTCATCAATTGGAAGCAGGATCAGCGGGGCCAGTCGATGATGGGACTGATCCCGCCGGAATTGGACGCGGAATGCGCGAAGATCCGTGACGACAACAAGGGGATTGCGAATCCGCAGATCGTGAAGATGGCGAAACGGCTCGGACTCGAGGCGATTCCGCCGATGACGCCGACGACCGACACTATCGAGGGCTGGCTGAAGAGCTACGGCCCGCTCTGGGTAAACGGCAAAACGCATATCGTCGTCATCGCGGGAATCCGCGGTTCGGGCTCGAATTTCGAGCTGTGCGTTTACGATCCGGCGCCCGTGAACGTCGGACGGGTCGAATGGCGGAGTCTCTCGAATTGGTATCTTTCGGGAAGTTCGGCCAGTACCCGCGACACGAGCGCCGGTGTTGAAACCGTTTTCCTCTACGTGCCGGACACGTTTTGATTGTTTATGAGATTGAATCGCTTTCTTTTTTCGGCGCTCGTCGTCTCGATCCTGACGATCGCGGCGTTCGGACAGACGATCGAAGACTCTTCGCGGCGCACGATCGGTTACATCAGTTCCAACGGGACCGTTGAAGACGCTTCGCGGCGAACGCTCGGCTATTTTCGCGACGACGGCACGGTCGAAGATTCGTCACGGCGGACGCTTGGGTATATCCGCGACAACGGCACGGTCGAAGACTCTTCGCGTCGGACGCTCGGTTATATCCGCGACAACGGCACGGTCGAGAATTCCAGCCGTTCGACGCTCGGATACGTCAGTTCGAGCGGAACGGTCGAAGACGGCTCGCGCCGCACGCTAGGCTACGCCCGCGACGTCAAGATGGAACATACGGCCGCTTTCTTTTTCTTTTTCTTCTACAAACGATGATGATCGACAAACTTTGAAATATGAACAAACCAATCCTTGCAACAGCTTTCGTGTGTCTGCTCGCGCTTGCCGCGGCGGCTCAATCGCGCGTGGTTCCGATCATCGACCTTTCGGTCGGCGGCCTGATCGGCGGCGTTGAAAAGGGACGGTGGGTCGCGCCGTCGGCCGTGCAGGCCGGTGTCAAGAAGGGCGACATCTTCAACTGGCATCTATTGAGCGGCGCCTCGATCAGCGGCGTCCCGATCGAGGAGTTCGGCGTCAGCGAGATCTGCGACGACTTTTATTACGCGCGGTTCAAGACGGACACATTGGGAATTCAGGAGGATTCGATACCTTCCGGCGTCGCGTTCGGCGCCGCGATCGATTGGGACCCGACACCGCGGGATCCGGTCGAGTTGACCCGATCGGCCGCCAAGTCCCTGTATTCGAAGACCGTCGCGGGTATTTTGCGCAAGAACGGGCTGACGAAGACGGTTCCGCGCAATTTCCGGGCCTGGCGGATCGATCTTGACGGCGACGGGACGGAAGAGGTCATCGTCGAATCGCAGAGCTGGGGCGATCGGATCTCTCCGAGCGCCAAGCGCGGCGACTATTCGGTGCTGATCCTGCGAAAGATCGTCGGCGGGAAGGTCCGCGACACGGTCGTCTCATCGGAATTCGTCAAGCAGCGGGTTGAATTCGGCGCGCCGAGCCGCTTCAAATTGTCCGCGATCGCCGATCTCAACGGCGACGGCAAGATGGAGTTCGTCGTTTACGGCGAGTACTACGAGGGCGGCGGCTCGCAGGCGTATGAGATCAGGGGCGACGCGCCCGTCGAGCTCAAGGAACTCTCGGCCGCCTGCGGCTTGTAAGCGCTTGCGCCGAAGCATTTTGGAATTGTTTCGCACGCTTGTAACCAACCGAGGGCCGCAGGCGTCCTATTCAAAATTAGGCTGTTCAATCCCAACTCAGGAGACAATTGATGAAGAAACTGTTCCTAACATCCGCTTTTGTTCTGGCCGCGTTCTGTGTTTCCGACGCGCAGATCAAGATCAATCTTCCGAAGATCGGACCGAAGCCGACTCCGACGCCGCAGGCGACGCCGTCGACAAGACCGACGCCAACCACGCCGAACGGACCGACCGCGCCGCCGACGCAGGGAGCGTCGGATTATCCGCTGAAGCCCGTGCCGAACGAGAACGCCGTATTCTGGAAAACGACGCTCGACATCCGCTGCGACACTATCGACACCTATTGGAAAATGGGCGAGAACAAATACAACTTCACGAGCTGGGTTCCGCAGGTCAAGTTCAAGGTCTTCTACAAGGGCGCCGAAAAACTGCGGTACAAAGCGGATTATTTTCTTCCGTCCGGCGCATTGTGGTACAGCGAGCCGCTCGATAGCGGAATGTCGAACGCCAATGAAGGCACTGTTGAAATAAATAGTCCGCGCGGATCGAACAAGCACGAGAATACGTCGACGGACGCCGTCGGGCTCTTCGGGATCAAGATCTCCGACAAGTCGGGCGCGGTCGTTTTCGAAGGGAAGTTCAAGGTCGCGAAGTACAAACCCGACGCGTTGCCGAAGATCCCGATGTGGAAGAACGTATACACGTATTTCGTCGAACAGGACTGGAATCTTCCGATCGGCTACGTTTGGCTCGATTACTCACGCGACCAGTGGTCGCCGATGCCGGCGGTGACGATGTGGCTCAAGGGCGATTACCGGCTGGACGATCTCGAAGCGCGGCTCTTCTACAACGGCGCGCAGATAATGACCACCGACGATATGGGCGAGATCAGCAACAAGCAGGCGCGTTTTCCGAACCGGAACGACGACAAGAACGCCTCGCAATGGACCGAGTACGTGATGTTATGGTACAAGTTCCACGCCTTTCTGAACCCGCGCGGCGGAATGAAATATCCGCAGGCGAAATTTATGAAGGATATGCCGGGCGACTACACGGTCAAGCTGTTTCACAAGGGAACGCAGATCCGCGAAGCGAGCTTCAAGGTCGGCCAGGACGGAATGATCGTCGATGACGGCACGGCCGCGAGGAACACGCTCGGCGAACCCAAGGTCGTGATTCCCGTGACCGTCACGAGCACCGAAAAGTGGAACGTCAATTCGTGGAAAACGGAAGCGTTTTACGGCAATCCGTTGACGGGCTTCACCGCCCGGTAGCGATCTTCCGCAGCCCTTCGAGAATCAGGTTGTCGTCGGCGCGGTCCATCGAACCCACCGCCCCCGACACCAGATACCGAAAACCCCCCCGCGCCGAGACCGGGGCGG
>CAZARD010000046.1:26034-28368 GCA_964487505.1 uncultured Blastocatellaceae bacterium
GCTCCCCGGCCGGTACGCCAACTCCCCCCCCCCTCCGCCAATCGGTTGGACGCCGGCCCTGTCGAACCCCCCCCCCCCCCCCACGACCAGATCCAGAAACCCGCCCGTCGCGACGACCTTGGCGGGCCCGTCGAGTTCCGTCCTGACGCGCGCGATCAGCTCGCGCACGAGGCCGATATACCCGAAATAGATGCCGGAAGCGATGCAGTCGGCGGTCGTTCCGCCGATCGCGCTCGCCGGTCTTGCGAGCCCGACCCGCGGCAACTTTGAGGTTTTCAGGAAAAGCGCTTCAGAAAGTGTGTTGATTCCGGGGGCGATCGCGCCGCCGATGAACCGGCCGTCGGAAGTCACCGCGTCGACGGTCGTCGCGGTTCCCAAACTGCACACGATGCAGGGCTTGCCGTATTTCGCCGAGGCCGCGGACGCGGCCACGAGGCGGTCCGTGCCGGCGCTCGACGGCGGATCGTATGCGATCTCGAGACCGAAGTCGAAATCCGAATCGATCACGATGGGCATGCGGTTCAGATGGTCTTCCGAGAGTTCGACGAAAGCGCCGATCAACTCGACGACGACCGAAGAGATGACAACGCGGTTGCATCGAAAATCGACCTCGGGCGAGATCGATTCCCAGATCTCGGCGGCTGATTTGCCGCGGATAGTCGGCGCCGCGAATCGTTTGACCAGCCGCTCACCGTCGAAAACGCCGAACTTCGTCGCCGAATTGCCGATATCGATCGCCAAAAGCATAGGCGGGCGCGATCAGCCCTGAAGCGGGAGACCGTCGTAAATGAGTTGCCAGCCGTTCTTGCGGCTCGTGCGGAGGCTTTTGTTGAACCACTCGATCGCCTTTGCCGGATCGTCGTAAAGCTGAACCGAAGGGTTCTCTTCGCGCGGATCGACGCGGCATATCGCGCCGCCCTGTCCGGCGGTCTTGACGCAAAGAAGCGCGATCATATCGTTCTTTGAGAGGATCGCGGTGCGCGTCTCGACCTCGTCCGGTTCAAGCTCGTCGAAGTCCTCAAAGTCGATCCCGTCGAGTTCTTCAAACTCTTCGCCATCGAAATCAAACTCGTTTTCCATATCTAGTGAAGTTAACACTCTCCGACCGGAAAGTTCAATTCGTATTTAACCTCGGCGAAGTTCTTCACCAGCAGTTCGCGGTCGACGATATTGCCGGTGCGGCGATCTATGACCTCGCGCCAGATCTCGTTCCGGCGATAGTTCTTGTCGCCCTTTTTGACGAATTCGTGATCTCGTTCGACGACGTGGTAGCTGTTCGGGATCTCGTCGTCCGCGAGGAGCGAGCCCTTTAGATGCTCGTCGGTCAAAAAGACGCGAAATTGAAATGTAGTCTGTGTCGGATTGTGAAACCGAAGGTCGATGTAGTTGTAGAAGACGCTCGCCCCGCTCCCGAAAGGCAGCGCGCGCCGGTCGTCGGGAAATGGGTCGAAGCTGTGATGGTGCCTTTCCGCGATCAGCAAAGGCGAATGGAACGCCATCCAAAGAAGCAGGTTCGCGAGCTGGCACAGACCGCCTCCGATGCCGGTCTTGATCTCGCCGCGCGAAAGCTGCAGGCCTTCGAGATAACCCTTCTCGGCCGTCGTCTCCCCGACCCTGTTCCAGAACGAAAAGGTCTCGCCCGGCCTGACGAGCAACCCGTCGATCGGACGCCGCGCGATCTCGAGGTTCGTGACCTTGTTTTCCTGAAAACGCATATCGAGCGAGCCGAGTTTGCGGCGCAGAAGAGATTGGTGGTTGTAGACCGCGACCGGCAGCGGATCATCGGACCGGCCGGTCGCAAACCGCACGCCGGTCCGCCGGTCCTTCAGTTTTCGGGCCAGTCGCAACTGCCAAACGCGAGCGTTGTAGATGATCGGATGAACCTCGGTCAGACGCATTGGAAATCGATTTTGTACCGCGAGACGAAAAAGTTCAAGCAGCGGATGTTAGAGAAGGTAAAGGCGGTAACTCCAAAAAACCGAGCCACCGGCCGTTCGTGCCCGGTTCGTGCGGCTTCGTGGATGAAGACGCCGACATCGACGAAGCGGCACCAAGGTAACTCCAATATTCCAGATTCAGGTCCTTTGAAAAACCCGAGCCACCCACCGTTCATGTCCGGTTCGTGCGGCTTCGTGGATGAAAAACGCTGACATCCACGAAGCAACACCAAGGTGGCACGAAGAACGCTTCAGACCACGATTTGTGGATTTCGTTGGAGTCCTGAAAATGTGGAATCTGGAATCCTGGAATCGGGATTCGAAATCCCGACTCGAGAGCCAGATTAAGGATTCACGGTTCACGATGATTCAAGACACCTTGAATTTTGAATCTTGA
>CAZARD010000046.1:28468-30701 GCA_964487505.1 uncultured Blastocatellaceae bacterium
TTGAATCTTGAGATCTTGGAATCTTGGAATCTTGGAATCTGAAAAACTGGAATCTGGAATCCGAGATCCCAAACCCCAAATCAACCGATCTACCTAAGTTTCTCGATCTCGCCGGCCTCGATGATCCGAACTTCGCCCGACGCGGTTCTGATCCGCAAGGCCCCGTTGGCTTCCAATCCGTCCGTGACGCCCTCGATCGCCTCGCCGGCCGAAACGGCTATCACGGAGCGGCCGCGGCAATAGCTTGAACGCGCGGCCCATTCGTCGATCACGAATGACGGGTCTTCCGTGAAGCGATCGTAGAAATACCCGAAGAATCCGAGGAGTCCGTCCAGGGCTTCTTCGGCGGAAGGCGGCGAGCCGGTCTCGGCTTCGATCGACGTCGCGATCTCCGCAATTTCGGGCGGAAAATTCGACGAACGTAGATTGATCCCGATACCGACGATTATCGCGGTTCCTTTGACGGTCTCGGTCATCTCGGCGAGGATGCCGCATATCTTGCGACCTCCGATGTGAACATCGTTGACCCACTTTATGTCGGGCGAAAGGCCGTACCGTGCGCGGAGGAGGTCGGCAACGGCAACTGCGGTCATCAGCGTGAGCAGCGAGAATTGCCGGGGGGCGACCTTCGGCCGGAGCACGATGGAGACGTAAAGACCGGCGTTCTCAGCCGACGACCAAACGCGGCCGTGCCGTCCGCGGCCCGCCGTCTGGCGCTTTGCGGTTATCACCAGCCCTTCGGCCGCGCCGCGTTTGGCCTCGCTCAGCGCCTCGGTGTTCGTCGAATCGAGCGAGTCGAACCTGAGGATCGTGAAATTCATCGATTATCCGCGGACGACGCGCGCAGGAATCCTTCGCGGCAGATCTCGGCCAGGTAGGTGTCCGGGGAGTTCGCGCAGATCTCGAGAAAGGCTGCCGTGCTCTTCGAGATCGATCCGAGGGCGAAGGCCGCCTCGCGCCGCGTGTCGGCCGCGTCGCGATCGCCGTTGACGATGTTCTTGAGCAACGTGACCGCATCGCGGAAGTCGGGATACGCCGTTTCGAGATCGCGCAGTTCACGGCGAGTCTTATATTTCGGCGGAAGAAAACTCTCGGGCGTGGTCCGGTCGTAACGGCCGGATTGGAGCAACTGGGCGATGCGCCCGATCGCGCGCGCCGCCGAGCGCCTTTCGAACGAGTTCGAGGCCTTCGGTTTCGAGCGCAGGAATTCAGTGAGCGGCCCGATCGCGGAGGCGTCCCCGATCTCGCCGAGCGCGACCAGCGCCGCGCCGCGGACCGCTAGCGAATCGTCCTTGTTGATGACCTCGATCAGCGGCGCGACCGCAAGCGGCGACCGCACGGAGCCGAGCGCGGATGCGGCCTCGGCGCGAACGAACGATTCCTTGTCGCCGAGGTTGGGCGTCAACGCCGCGACCGCTTCTTCGGCCGGCAGGAAGACGACCGACATTGCCGCCGTCGCCCGGACGGCAGGATCGGGATCGCTCAGCGCAACGACCGCGGTCCGCGAGGCTTCTGCGGATCTCAGGTTCCGAATATCGAAGAGCGCCGTGCGCTTTTCTTCGGACGTGCCGGTCCGGATCGCTGACTCGAAACGGGCAAGGTCCTGGGCGGAGACGGTCGCGGCGAACGAAATGATCGCCGCCGAAACAAATGAGATCGTGAAAATTCGGCGCATTGACTAAAATCCTGCGAATCGCCCGCGACGCGTCTTTTCCCATTCGAAAACCTGGCGGGCGCGACGGTTCTCGTAACTCTCCGAAAGCGACCCGATAAGATCGTCCGCGTTGACGGGCAGTAGATTTCGACGTGTCTTCTTTGGGATTCCTCGGGCCCGGTCGAGCGCCGCGACGGCTTCGCTTCTGGTCAGCGTATCGGAATCGCTGACGATCGTGGTCTTGTCGATCATTGGCCTGTCCTCCGTTTTTCGGGCGAACGGCCAACAAACCGAGCCGCCCGCGATCAAGTTTTCGTCATAAATAGGCGTTGAAACGTTCCTCAAGAATAACACAGATCTCGCTCGGGATATTCGAGAAAATCGGGCAATGCCGGAAATTCGAGGAATCCGGGATTTCAGATTCCAAGATTCCAGATTCCAGATTCCAGAGATTCCAGGGTTTCAGATTCAAGATTTCAGACTCCGCGATTTGAGTTCATAGATCAAGAGTTTGAGTTCATGGATCAAGATTAAGCGGCTTTTCTTCTTATGAATTGCCACTAGCTTCAGAGGCCGTGT
>CAZARD010000047.1:0-23659 GCA_964487505.1 uncultured Blastocatellaceae bacterium
AAGAATACAAACAGGGTATGAGTTACTCGGCGGCCGAGGCCGTGCCCGCCGAGCGTGCTGCGTTCATTCGCAAGACCTATCTGCATCTTGCCGTCGCGATTCTGGCATTCATCGGCCTTGAAGCGTTGTTCTTCGCTTCCGGTGTCGCCGACGCCGTTCTTTCCGTGATCGGACTCGGAGGCAAGTTCTCGTGGCTGATCGTTCTCGCGGCGTTTATGGGCGTCTCGTGGCTCGCAAACAGTTGGGCGCACTCGGCGAGATCGTCAGGCCTTCAATATCTGGGTCTTGCGATCTATGTCGTCGCCGAGGCCCTGATTTTCATACCTTTGATCTACGTTGCCGCGACGTACGGCGGCGGCGACGTCATCGTGAAATCGGGTGTGGTTTCGCTCGGACTCTTCGCCGGATTGACGGCGATCGTCTTCATCACCCGGGTCGATTTTTCATTTCTCGGCTCGATCCTCGCCGTCGGCGGAATGCTTGCGCTCGGATTCATCGTTGCGAGCATAATATTCGGGTTCTCGCTCGGAAGCGTTTTCGCGTTCATAATGGTCGCGTTCGCGGCGACCGCGATCCTTTACAGCACGTCAAACGTGCTGCACCGATATCATCCGACGCAGCACGTCGCGGCTTCGTTGACGCTTTTCGCAAGCGTCGCGTTGCTCTTTTGGTACATACTACAGATATTCGGAGGTTCCGATGATTAGAAGGCTTATTCCGGCGTTGATGGCGCTTGCGTTCCTGACGGTCGCCGCCGCGGCCCAGACGCCGCAGGCGCCGCAGACGAAGCTGAAGGTGGGCGACGAAGCGCCTGATTTCACGTTGACAGACACGGCCGGCAACAAAGTGAAACTGTCCGACTTCCGCGGGAAGAAGAACGTCGTGCTCGCGTTCTACGTGCTCGCGTTCACCGGCGGCTGAACGAAGGAACTTCAGGCGTATCAGGCTGATATCGCCAAATTCGAAGCCACTGAAACGGTCGTGTTCGGGATCTCGATGGACAGTTTCGCCGCCAACAAGCGCTTTGCCGAGGACATCAAGGTGAATTTCCCGCTTCTCAGCGACTGGAAACGTACCACGACGAAAGATTACGGACTTTACAACGAAGAAACCGGATACGGCGCGCGAGCGACGTTCGTCGTCGACAAGGAAGGCAAGATCCAGCACGTCGAGGTCGGCCGTACCGCGATCGACCCGACCGGCGCGTATCAGGTCTGCGATCTGCTCACCAAGAAAAAGAAGAACTGAAGCGGCCCCATTCAGATTCGGGATTTGGATTTCGGATTTGGCACGATCGTGCACCGAACGAAATCCAAATCCCAAATCCGAAATCCGAAATCTCAATGATCTAGTTGTTCTTGAAAATCTGGCCCGTGATCCGGAAGAAATTGACAAACGCGATGACCGATCCGAGAATGATCCCGGCGACGAGGCCCCACGGCGAGGTCCCGAGAAGCAGATCGGCGAACCAGCCGATGATCATCGTGAAGACGACCGACCCGAAAAAGATCACTCCCGCCGACCACGCGAGACCACTGCGGCGGATCGTTTCAACCTTCGACGGCGCCTTGTACGGCGCGATGATGATCGACGGCTCGTTCTCCCGAGGTTCGAACGGCGCATCCCAGTCGGATGAATCGTAGTCCGGCTCGGCCGGCCGTTCGGACGCTGGCGTCGATGCGGCGTCGTCGGCAAGCGCGAAAAGCGACCCCGCGCCGTTTGGCGGTGGTGTCGACGGCCCTGTTTCAACCGTCTCGTCCGAATCGAGAAAGCTCTTGATCATCCGAATCCTGGCCGGCATCCTGTCGAACGCCGGCAATTTATTTTATCGTCGCGTCGTCGAATAGCAAAGCAAACAACCGGTCCTGGATCAACGGATTCGAAAACAGCCGGCTGTGCGCTTCACAGTGAAAGACCTCGCCCTTGACGGGGAACATCTTCGGATTGCCCGTACTGGTCGCCCGCAGCGAGCGCTGCGGAACGGTGCCGTCCCCCATCGTAAAGATCACCTTGCGGACCTCATCCGCAGCAACCTTTTCGCCGTTGTCCTTTTCGAACGACTCGGGCGCGAAGATCAAGCGCCAGCGGTTCTTCTTGCGCACCAAAACGGCGCCGTCGAGGGTCTCCTTGCAATCGGATCCGAGCAAATAATACGAGACCGGCGGCGGTCCGCCGGAAGCGTTTAGCGCCGCCTGGAACTGCTTTGCCCGTTCGAGCGCGACACGGAAGTACGGCTCGGCGTACTCCTGCTCGATAATGTCGAATTTCTTCCTGAAATCCGGATCATCGGATATGCTCCAGCCGTATTCTTCCCAAGTCCTCGGATCGTAAAGGTCGATCTTCAGGGGTTTAAGGTCGGCGTCAAAAAGTCGCAACGACCCGTTCTGCGGCATCAGTTGGAACATCGACGGCAAGGTCACCACATCGAACCGCGACAGGTCTTGAAAAAACGGAATATTGACCCCGCGGCCGAGATACGAAAAGCCGTTGATCATCGCGTCGAACGCCGAGATCGCGCCTTCGTTGGGTGTTCCGAGCATAAAGATCTTTTCGAGATGCTTGCCTCCCGCCCAGGTCGGTTTTGGCTTTCCTGCTCCGATGTCGGAGTTTCCGTACATCGCAGCATACCGCGAGATCAGCCCGCCCATCGAGTGCGCGATGATGTTGAACTTCAGATCCGGTTTTGCGAGCTTTCGTTTCAGCGCCTCGATGCGCTGCACCAGAAGCCGGGCGTTTTCCACGTTGTCCCGCCGCCAATCGTACGGAAAAACATAGAACGTCGATTCGAAACCGTTCGCCGGAGGATCGTTCCAGTTCCCCTCGACGTAGCCGGCACGTTTCTCGAGGGCGCTGATGAGCTGGGAATAGATCTCGACCTCAGGCAGCCAACGGGCCACTTGAACTCCGCGGATGATGTCGCGCACGACGAGTTTGTCACGGTTCCTGACGAGGCTCTTCGTGATCGGCAAACGAAGATCGTCGACCTTCGACCGCTGCGGCTTGAACCAGACGACCTCGCCGGTCTCGTCATTGACCAGTTCCGAACCCGTGATGCCGGGAATGATGATGATCGGGGCCCTGCGTGTCGCGCTCGACGGTTGAGCGAAGGCCACGCCGCCGATCACGAGCGCGAACAGGGCCGAAACGACGATTTGGGGGATTTTGGTCATCGCAGTTCGTGTCATCTTAACATCAAAACAGCTTCGATGTGATTCTCTTATCGGCGGTTGGTCACCATCGGGCCGACAACGACCGTTTCGGTCGGCGACCGCAGTTCATAGCGTATGCCGCGCCAAATGATCAGGCGCGAGATAAGCGCCGCCGTCGAGTTCCACAGGAACAGCGGGGGCGAGAGCGCCCAAAACAGGCAATGCGCCATCCATTGCCCACGGATCGCATTACGGTGGTTGTCGAGCGCCAGTTCGACGGCTTTCAGACGCAAAGCGCTTTTTCCGATACTGAACGTCGAGACGAGCGCCAGCGTGGCGATCGCGGAGATCGATGAAAACCCGCCGAATTCCGAGATCGCGACGAGGATCATGGCCGAGACCATCACGATCGTGAAAAGCGCCGAGCCGATGAATGACATCTTCCAAAGGTGCGGGGCATAGACCCGCGTGATCTTCATCTGGCGCGTCGTGAATTCGAAAAGCCCGGCAAGAGTGCAGCCCTCGACACTCGCCGTCAGCGCCCTCGGCACGAAGACGATCGGCAGTTTCGCGTCGTTCATCGCCCGCGTCAGGGCAAAGTCGTCCGAAAGCGTGCCTCGCCAGCGCTCGGCCATCCCGATCTTCTCGAACACCGTTCGCCGGATCGCCGTCGATCCGCCCCAACAGAAATTCCCTTCTGTTTTCGGGCCGAGCGCTGAAGCGATCGACGCGTTCCAGACCGATCGCATTGCGGACGCGAATCCCGGCCGCGGCGATATGAACCAACGGTAACCGGTCGCGCAACCGACGGTCTCGTCCGCAAGGGGCGCGACCAGATCGCGCAGCCAGCGGCGCGCCGGACGCACGTCCGAATCGATGAACACGAACGCCTCGGACCAGGCGGACGCTTCCGCCACCGCGATTCGCAGATTGTGGACCTTCTGGCTTTCGCGGTGAGCCGCTCCCGAAACGACGATGCGCGCCGGGATTTCGTGACCGGAAAGAAGCCGGCGGATGACCGGCACGGCCTCGTCCGATTCGGAATCGACTATGAAGAGAACCTCATATCGCGGATAGTCCTGCACGAGGATCGGCGCGAGATTCTCGGCAAGCCCTTCGTCAAGCCCTCGGCACGGCACGAATACGGTCGCCGGCGGCGCAAAATCGGAAGGTCCGCGCGCCAACTCGCGTTTGAAGAACCGAAGATATTCGATGCCGCCCGCAAGCGATCTCCAACTGAAATAGACGAGCGCCGCGGCGAGTGGCAGAAAGACGAAGATCATTTGATTTGATGGACCTGCAGGAACGTCCGCAGCTGTTCGATCGTGCGTTCGGTCGCGCCCCGGTTGGCCCGCATCACGTTCTGCGCGTTCAGCCCAAGCCGCATACGCGCTTCTTCGTCATCGACCAGCATACGGAAGGCATTCGCGATCGATACGCTCAGACCGTTCTCATCGAGATCGGCGATGCGGATCAGCGCGTCGCGCTTCTCGAATTCTTCAACGACCGCGCGGAAATTGGAAACGTGATGACCGGTGATGATCGCGCGGCCCGCCGAAGCCGGTTCGAGCACGCTCTGCCCGCCGTGCGGGATCAGGCTCCCGCCGACGAAAACGGCCTCCGCCAGCGGGTAAACGGCGCGCAGTTCGCCAATCGAATCGAGCAGGATCACATCGGCCTCGCGATCGGCGTCGGAAGGAGCCGACGATCGGCGCACGAAGCGGAAGCCGGAAGCCGCGACCTCGTCAGCGACGGCATCGAACCGTTCCGGATGGCGCGGCGCGATGAGCAGCCGCGGCCGTCGCTTGCCTTGGGAGAGCAGTTTCCGGTAAGCGTCGAGTACGATCCGCTCCTCGGGCGAATGCGTGCTTGCCGCAACGATCAGAGACGGCGTCCCGTCGCCGGCAAAACGTTCGCGAAATTCGTCCGTCAGATCCGATTCGGTGTGCCGCTGGTCGAATTTCAAATTGCCCGTGACCCTCACGCGCGAGGGCCGCATCCCAAGCCCGATCAAACGTTTGGCATCTTCCTCGGTCTGCATCAGCGCAAGGTCTACGCGGCGCAGAACGCGGTGCATCAACGAACGGATGCGCCCGTAGTTGCGCACGGACCGATCCGAGATCCGGCCGTTGACGATCGTCAGAAACACGCCCGAGCGACCCGCCTCACGGATGAAATTGAACCAGAGTTCGGTTTCCATCAGCAGAACGATCCCGGGACGGAAGTGCCGCAGCGCGCGGCGGACCGTGAAACGCCAATCGAACGGAAAGTAGAAGACGCAGTCGGCCGCATCCTTGAAGATCGCCGCCGCAAGGTCCTGCCCGGTCCGCGTCGTCGTCGAGATGATCAGCCTGAAATTCGGAAACTCGCGCCGGATGCCGTCAACAAGCGAACGGGCCGCATTCGCTTCGCCGACCGAGACGCAATGGAGCCAGATGACGGCGCGACCGTCGGTCCTGAACTCTGGAAGATACCCCATCCGCTGCCAGAATCCTGCCGCGTACTTTTCACGCCGCAACAAAAAGACCGGCGACATCAAGATGAAGCCGACGGTCAGGAGGATGCTGTAGATTACGAACACGATTTTCGATTTTGGATTTTGGATTTTGGATTTCTGATCTCAGCGAAGCAGATACCCAGACTCAGTTCGGCACCGGCTAATCCAAAATCTAAAATCGAAAATCCAAAATCCGAATCACTTGACTCTTTCCATATACCGCGATTCGGACGGGTTGACGCGGATGCGCTCGCCTTCGACGATGAACGGCGGAACATAGAGCGTGACGCCGTTCTCGAGCTTTGCCGGCTTGTTCGAGTTTGACGCTGTGGCGCCCTTGAGAACCGGCTCGGTCTCGACGACCGTCAGTTCCATCGACGCCGGAAGCGTGATGCCGATCGGCGTTCCGTCGTAAAATTCGACCTCTATCTTGAGCCCTTCCGTCAGCCACTGCGCGGCATCGCCCAAATCATCGTCAGTCAGCGCGACCTGCTCGTACGATTCGGCGTTCATGAAATGATGATGCGTTCCGTCCGAGTAAAGATAATCCATCTTGTGCTGCTCGAGCGTGACGCGTTCGAGCGAATCGTTCGAACGAAAACGGTGCTCGAACGAATTCCCCGTCAGCAGGTTCCGAAGCCGCGTCTGCACCATCGCGCGCAGGTTGCCGGGTGTGTGATGATGAAAATCCATCACTTTACACGGCGTACCCTCGAACAAAACAACCATTCCCTTTCTGATATCGTTTGCCGAAATTGCCATAAGATCTTGTTAAGCTCCAAATATGTTAAGAATTCCCTTGGGTTTTCAAAAGGACTAGTTTAGTTTTTGCGCTCCGATTTTGTCTAGCCGCAACGGCCTTTTCGTCGTCTCATTGAAGCTGGCGCCTGAAACGCCAGACGCTGACCGCGACGACGGCGAATGCGAACCCGGCCAGCGCCAGAATGTCCGGCATCAGATCGGAGGCGCCAGTCCCCTTCAGCAAGATGCTCCGCGAAATGACCGCGAAATGCCGGATCGGGTTGACGATGCTCATCGACTGCAGCCATTTTGGCATCGCTTCGAGCGGCGTCGTCGCGCCCGACAGCAGGATCAGCGGCGGATTGACGAAGAAATTCATCAGCAGAGCCTGCTGCTGCGACCGGGCAAACGTCGCGAGCAGCGTCCCGATCCCGATTCCGGCGAGCACGCAGATACAACCCGCGAAAAAGAATAAAGCGAACGATCCGCGGAACGGCACGCCGAAGACGATGCGCGCGACCGTCAGCGCGATGATGATGTCGGCCGAAAGCAGGACAAAGATCGGCGCGATCTTGGCCGTGATTATCTCGAGCGCGCCGGCCGGCGTCATCAGGATCTGCTCGATCGTGCCGTCTTCTTTCTCACGGACCATCGCGCCGGCGGCGACGACCGATCCCTGCATCACTAGCAGCGCGCCGATCAGTCCGGCTGCGATGAACCAAGAGTTGAGCAATCCGGGATTGTACAGCAGCGCGACGCGGGGCGTCACCGAAGGCGTCTTCGGGCGGGCCACTTCGACCGCGATCGGCGGCGCGGCACGACTCGGTTCCCGCGCGACGATCCGGCGGTTGAGCGCATTGACGATCGCGGCGGCATAGGCGGCGGCGATCGTCGCGGTGTTCGAATTCACGGCACCGACGATGAACTGCACTTCGGCCGTCTCGCCGCGGAGCCGCTGCCGGTCAAAATCCGTCGGTATCACGACGCCGGCGTCGAGTTCGCCCGACTCGAGACGATCTCCGACGTCTTCCGCCGAATCGTAGAAACCGCTTACGACGAACGCGTCACCCTCGGTCAGCGCCGAGATCAGCTCGCGGCTCGCCGCCGAACGGCTTTCATCGACGATTCCAAGCTTGAGGCCCGTGACCGTCGGGTTGAGCGCGAAACCGAAAAGCACGATGTTCAGCGTCGGCGGAATGACGAGCATCACGACCAGCCGCGGGTTCCGCTTGATCTGCGTGAACTCCTTGCGGATCAGGGCGAACCAGCGCCATTCGAAAAATCCGCTCATACGTCCACCTGCATCCGTCGAAGCCGCCGCCACGCTACAAAAAAGAAGAACGCGCCAAACACGCAAAGCAGGATCGGAACGTGCCAGACACCTTCCCAGCCGCCGCCGCGGATCATCGCGTCGTTGACGACAAGGATGAAATACCGCGCCGGAACGAGCATCGAAACGATACTCAGCGGAAACGGGATGTTCGAAACCGGAAAGATCGCGCCCGACAACAGGAACGACAAAAGAAATCCACCGATCTGAACGGCCTGGATCGCCGCCGCCTGATTCGGGATCGCGACGCCGACCATCGCCCCGAACGAGACCGTGCAAAACAAATAAAGTACCGTCGACAAAAGAAACGGGGTCGGATCGCCGCGCAGGTAAAGCCCGAACATCGCGTACGCGAGAATCAAAGACAGCGCCAGCTCGACGATCGAGATCAGAAAATAGGCGACGATCTTGCCGAGCAGGTACTCGTGCGCGGAGATGCTCGAAACATAGACCTGCAGGATCGTCTTCTGCTCGCCTTCGCGCGACATCGCAAGCGCCGCCAGCAGTGGCGGAAAAAGCGAAAGCCCGACCGCAAGCATATTCGGCGCGATGTACTGCGACGATTTCGCGCCGGGATTGAACCAAAGCCTGATACGCGCTTCGATCGGCACGACGCCGCCGGGGCGCAGTCCGGCCGAAAAATCGGCCGTGATGCGGGACGCAGCGGCCCGAATGATGTTCGCCGAATTGGCGTCGCTCGCGTCGACGAGGAACTGCGCTTCGGCGGCCGCGCCGCGTTCAAGATCGGCGCTGAAACCGCGCGGAATTATCAACGCCGCCTTCGCCCGGTTGCCGATCAGCGCCCGTTCCGGATCCTCGTCGATCGGGAGTTCGACGATCCGGAATGTCAGCGAGGCGCGCATCGCGTCAATGTACGCGCGTGACCGCGGCGTGTTGTCCAGGTCTTGGACAACGATCGGGAGATCGGTCACCGACAAAGAGATCGCGGTCCCCATCAGCGCGAGCAGGACGAGCGGCAGCACGGACGCGAGCACCAGAGCGAACCGGTCGCGCCGGATCTGCGTCAGTTCCTTTCTGGCCTGCGGAATGATCCGTCGCATCACCCTTCCCTCCGGCTTTCGACGACGGCGATGAAAACGTCCTCGAGCGAGCGTGTTTGTTCATACGCGTCGGTGATCTCAATCCTCTCGGCCGCGAGCCTTGCGCGCAGACATTCGACACCTTCCTCGACGCCTTCCTCGACGACGACGTGGACGCGATCGCCGAACAGCGATACGCGCCAGGGATCGGTCTCGGACTTGAGGATCCGCGACGCGCGTTGCGGATCTTCGGTCACGATCTCGATCAAGTGCCCCGACTGCGCCGCCTTGACGCTCGTCGGCGTGCCCTCGGCGACGATCTCGCCGGCAACCATGAACCCCAGCCGGTTGCACTGCTCGGCCTCTTCGAGGTAGTGGGTCGTGACGAGGATCGCGACGCCGCGGTCGGCGAGCTCGTTGATCATCTTCCAGAACTCGCGACGCGCCAGCGGATCGACCCCCGAGGTCGGCTCGTCGAGAAAAAGCACGGACGGCTCGTGAAGGATCGCGGCCCCGAACGCGACGCGCTGCTTCCAGCCGCCCGGAAGTTCGCCGGTGATCATCGATTCTCGACCCGCGAGTCCCGAGAACTCGAGCACCCAACGCTTCTTTTCTTCGAGTTCGGCGCACGGAACGCCGTACACTCCGCCGAAAAAGTCAAGGTTCTCGCCGATCGTCAGGTCGTTGTGAAGCGAGAACTTCTGCGACATATAGCCGACGCGTTTGCGAACCTCGCGCGAGCGCGCCGTGCCGCGCTCGCCGGCAAGTTCGACCGTTCCGGTCGTCGGTGCCAGCAGTCCGCAGAGCATCTTGATGACGGTCGTCTTTCCGGCGCCGTTCGCGCCGAGCAGGCCGTAGACCTCGCCGTAGCCGACAGCAAGGTCGATGGCCCTTACGGCCTCGAAATCGCCAAAGGCCTTGCCAACGCGTTCCGCTCCGATCGCGATCGTTCCGGGCGGCCGCTCGCGTATCTCGCGGCTCCGCGGGAACGGCCCGGCGCCGGGCTTGTTCTCGAGGTCGCGAAGTACCGCGACGAAAGTGTTCTCAAGCGTCGGCGGACCGGGCCGGATGCCGTCGACCCCGATCCCGGCCCGCCCGAGTTCCTCGCGCGTCGCGCGTTCGCCCGCCGCGGCATCCCATACTAGCAGGTCGAGCCGGTCGCCGAATCTCTGGACGTCTTCGATGGCGGGCGACCGTTCAAGGATCTTTTCGGCTTTTCCGAGCGCCGGCGAACGCAACTCGAGCCGGCGCAGGCCGAGCCCATCGCGCAGCTGTTTCGGCGTTCCCGATTCGACGATCCGGCCGTCATACATCAGCGAAACTCGCGAACATCGCTCGGCTTCGTCAAGATAAGGCGTCGCGACGACCATCGTCATCCCGTGCGACGAAAGGTCCGCGAGCGTGTCCCAAAACTCGCGGCGCGAGACGGGATCGACGCCGGTCGTCGGCTCGTCGAGCAAAAGTACGCGCGGCTCTGTTATCAAAGCGCAGGCGAGCGCGAGCTTCTGCTTCATGCCGCCGCTCAGCCGTCCGGCCAGGCGGTCGGTGAAGGGAGCCATATCGAAAAGTCCGAGATAACGCATCCCGCGCTCCGTGATCTGCGAGCGCGTCAGATGGCGCAGTTCTCCGATGTAGCGCAGGTTTTCCGCGACGGTAAGGTCAGGATAAAGGCTGAAGGCTTGGGTCAGATAGCCGACGATCGGTCGCGATTCACGGGCCGGAACGCCGAAGATCCGCGCGACGCCGGATGTTTCCGACATCACGCCGCCGAGAATATGGATGGTCGAGGTCTTCCCGGCGCCGTCGGGCCCGATCAGACCGTATATCTCGCCGGCTCGGACCTCAAGGTCGATTCCCTTGACCGCTTCCAACCTGCCGTAGTTCTTGCGCAGCGCCGAGATCTCGATCGCCGGAACATCCGAACCCGATCTGGCGGCGGCAGTCATTTCACGCTTCGACCGACGGATCGCCAGTCGCCCGACACGAGTATCTCTCCGTCGGCCGGCATTCCGGGTTTCGCGGCGCCGTCGTTCTGCTTGACGAGCAGTTTGACGCCGATCACCTGTTTGACGCGATCATCGCGAAAGTAAGTGTTTTCGGGCGTGAACATCGCTTCCGGATCGATTCGCGCGACCTCGGCCTCAAGCGGCGAATCCGGCGCCGAATCGAGAAAGATCCTGGCCGGCTGGCCGATGCGGACACGCCCGATCTCGCTTTCCGGAACATACGCGCGAAGATAGACGGCGCCGAGGTTTACGATGCTGAGGATCGGCGTGCCGGCGGCGACGACCTCGCCGGGTTCAACGGAACGCGTCGCGACAGTTCCGTCGAACGGCGCCTTGATCTCAAGATCGGCGCGATTGGCGTTCGCCTCGCGGAGCTGCGCCCGGGCACGCTCGGCATCGGCGTTGGCGGATTCGATGTCGGACTCGGCCTGAGTGATCTGTTCGTCGATTGTCGATGTCTGCGACGCGCGGATCGCGGGATTTCCGAGCGTCGCCTTGGCAGTCGTGACCGCCGCTTGGGCAGATTTCAACGCGTTGCGCGAAACCTCGAGCGCCCGTTTCGCGACATCGACCTGGCGCTGCTGGGAGCGGACCGCGGACGCCTGGGAATCGGCAATGGTCCGCGCCTGCCGCCACTGGCGCTCCGGGACGTCGCCGGTCTTGAAAAGGCGCTCGGCCTTTTCCTCATCGTACCGGGCCTGCTGAAGATTCGTCCGCGCCTGTTCGAGCTGCGATTCGGCCTGCGCGACCTGCGATTCGGCCTGCGAAACTTGAGAGCGGACCTGAAGCACGTTCGCCTCGGCCTGGTCGACGCGGCCGCGCGCGTCGATCTTCGCCTGCTCGACGCCGAGTTGCGAAGATACCCGCTGCGACTTGAGCACCCCGATCTGCTGTTCGGCGCGGCGAACGCGCGCCTCGGCCTGGGTCACCGCGGCCTGCGCCTGCTCCTCGCGCGCCCGGACCTGATCGTCATCGAGCAACGCGACAACGTCGCCGGCCCGGACCTGATCGCCTTCCCGGACCTTTATCTCACGGACCCGGCCGCCCGTTTTCGGCGCGATGACCGCGTCGTCGGACTCGACCCGTCCGCTGACCGCGATGACGTTCGTCGTCGAACGGGAATCCCGGATCAGAAAATACCAGACGCCAAAACCGGCGGCGATCAGAAGCGCGGCGATCGGGATCGCCTTCAGCGCCCGTTTCGGCCGCGGCCTTTCGACCGTTTCCGGTGATGATCCGCCTTCCTCGCTCATTGAATCAAAACGCGCCCTCGATGACTGTCTCTTAGTCGCAAGTATACACCCGTTCCGACCCTCGGACGGAGCAAAAATCTCTGGGTCCGACGATTCGATCGAATATGGTTCGTTACCTTTTGGTCGAATCGCCGGGATCGGCTATTGAGGATTCGTCGGAGCGGACCGTGTTGCGCGAACGGTCATTCGGAACCGGCCGCGCCAGGGATCTGCCTTCTGGCACTCGAAGACCTCGATGCGGTAGTCTCCGGCGAGTGTCGGCGAGATGTCCGCGCGGCCGTTGCAGCTCAGATCGCGATCCATCGGATCTCCGCCTGCCGGATCGGTCACCGAAATGGTGACAAGTCCCTTGGTTTCGATACGGAGGCGCTGTCCGGCGCGCAGCCTGACAACGTAGACGCGTTTGCTTTTGTAGCTGCGAAGCGTCCCGCTGACGGTCGCTTTGGTCGCCCCACGCGCGAACTTGATTCGGACCGGCGTTTGGGCGGCGGTCTCGATGGCCGAGAACAAGAACAGGAGAACAGCGATGACGGCGAGTTTTCTCATTCCGCGACTGTAAGCCGATAGCGCGGGAAATTGCAACCCGCGCGCGCCCGGGTCCGTTCATTGATCACGATTGCGCGAACGAGAACGGCCAACGGCGAAGATCTGACAGGGAACCCACGTCGCGAACCACGTGAAGCCGAAGTGACGGCAATGATCCTCGGAACGGGATTCGGATCCCGTCTCCCGTGTAACCCGGAGCGTTCGGATTCCGGCGGACAGCAGATCGCTGCCGCTCGCCTCCGGTTTCCGGAACGCAGCCGCGGCGCGAATCGAAGGCTCCAGAAAAAGGAATCTACGGTTTCGGTTTAGATTGCTGGTTAGGGGCCTGTTCTTCGCCTTCTTTCGGCGCCTGCTTGCCGACCATTCCGTAGATCTCGATGATCTGATCGTGCATATCCTTGGCCTTCGTGTCGGACGGGTCGAGCTTCAGGCCTTTCCGAAAATCGCCGAGCGCCGCCGAGTATTGGGCCGCGTTCGTCAGGATGAACGCGCGGTCGAAATATGCCTTGGCCAAGGCCTTCTTCAACGATTCGTCCGTCGGCTTCGTCTTGAGCGCCTTGTCGGCCTTCTCGATCGCCGCCGTCTGCGCATCGACATCCGCCGGCTTCTGCATCGGCGATCCGCCGGTCTGCGATGACGAATTCGACGTCGGTTGGGTGTCGGTCCGATGGCCTCTGACGACGAGTCCGTCGGTGTTCGAAGCCGCCGTCGGTGCCGGGGTCGCCGTATTGGCGACCGGTTGCGGCGCGTTCCCGCAGCCGGCAACGAATAGTGCTGAAAGTGTTACGATTAAAGGTATTTTCATTGCAAATATTAACGTGGTTCCGCGAATCGCTCCTGATTCTGACCGGAAACGGCCCACTGGTTACTGCTCACTTTTCGATATACGGCCGTGACTGAACGATATAGATCCGGCCGTCAAGAATTCCCCATTCGATGTCCTGCTCCGCCTTGTTGCCGAAGGCGCGTTTGATCGCAAGCGCGACGCGGCCCAGCGAACGCGCCTGCGCGTCGTTGAGGATCCGCTTCGTCGTCGGATTCGCGCATTTATCCGCGACCTCGCGCAGATCGCCGTTCGGATCGAACGTCAGCGCGTTCTTCTGATCGGAGAACGTCATCAGGATGACGGCGTTCGAACGCGGATTGATAAGGATCTGTTCCGGCACGCCGTTATTGTTGACGACGTTTGAGTTATGCCCGCAAACCGAGCTGATGTAGACCGAGTTGCGGTTCTTCCGGTCAAACGGGTCCTTGGTGATCATCACGCCGCCGCGCTGCATATTTACGCTCAACTGAATGAACGCCGACATATATACGCTTTCCTGATCGACGTAATTGCGGACCCGCGCATCGTACGCCTCAAACTTCCACAGCGATCCCCAGACCTTCTTGACCGCCTCGATAAGGGCGTTCTCATCGACGACGTTCGGTACGCTCGAATAAAGACCGGCACCCGAGAAATTCGGCAGGTCCTCGGCGTTCGACGAACTCCGGACGAAGACCGACCGGCCGCCGAGATTCGTCTTCCACATCGCGATGATCTCGTTCCTCAAACCATCGTCAAACTTTCCTTTTTGGATGCGGGCCCGGAATTCGTCGAGCTTCTGACGCCGATAGCGCGGATTATGCACGAAATCGTATTCGTCCATCAGCGCGAGGATATCCTTGTCGAATCCGTTGTCGCGCATGAACTTGTCGTACCAGTAGAACGGGACCGAAAATCCGTCGGGGATCGTGAAACCGGTCAAACGCGCATTGACCAGTTCACCGAGATTCGCGGCTTTCCCGCCAAACGCCGTGCTGTCCTTCTTGCGCATCGAGCGGAGCGTTGTAAGTTTCGTGACCGAAATATTTACCGGCGCCGTCTGCTGATCGGGCGGTTTTGGGATCTCGGGCCGGACCGACGGATCGAAATCGACCAGCCGCTTGATCTTGTAATCCGTCAACGACGCGTCAAGTTCGACCCACCACGTGTCCATCTCCTTGAACAGTTTGTCGGCGTCCTTGATATAGACATTCGGAATGTTCCAGCCCTTGGCGAGGATGTTGATATGCGACAGCGGCGTCGAAGGCTTCGCGACGATGATGCCGCGCACCGGCGGCAAACTGATCGGAAGTTCCTTGAGGATGACGATCTCGTTGTCGCCGATCTCGACCGTGTCGTCGAGTTTTTCGATGATATGGATCCGGCCGACGGCCTTTCCGGTATTCAGCGCGAGATACTCCTGATTCTTGTTGAGTTCGTCCTGCGTGACGCGATCGACGCCGATGTTGGCCGATGCGTCATCCTGACGGATAGAATTCGGTTTGTACCAGACCTTCTCAAAAAAGCTCTTGCTGATGACCGCGTTCGCCGTCTTGATATGATCGGCATTGGCGAGATCGCCTTCCCACAACTCCCAGGTCCACTTCGAGACCGGCTTCTGCCACGCGATCGTCCCCACGATGAATCGCCGGTCCTCATTGAAATAAGCGGCCTTGTAGATGTCGCTTCCAAGCGCCGCGAGGCCTGTTGCATACAGAAAGTCCTTGTGGAACCTGAACTTCTGCGAATTGACGTAATAGATCCGATTGCCGTTCTTGCGATCGATGACGAACATCGCGTGAAGCATCGCGTACGGCGTGTTCTGGTGATAGACGCGGCCGATCGACTCAAACTCGGCGAGCGAAGCGACCTTCAGCAACGAGTTCTTCTTGGAATCGGGCCGTTTGTCCATCGCGCCGACAGGTTCGCGGGTCGGCGACGGTTTGCGCGACATTTGCGCGTCAGCGGCCACCGCCAGTAACGCGAGCGAGATAAGGATCGTCAAGAGTGTTCGAAATCTCATAGTCGAATCTTAATTCTATCGATTGAAGCCGAAACCGCAACATCGATAACCTCGGCGGCCGCGGCGGCCCCGTTTTCCGAGGCAACGATCGCGGCCAGATCGTGGGCCCGCCGTCCGTATTCCGGATCGTCAAGGATCCGGCGAATCTTGGCCGCCGCGGCTTCGGCCGAATAACCGGAGCGCGAAATGATCTCGGCAACTCCCCGGCGACGGCAGCGTTCCGCATTGTCGGGCTGATCGTGCGAATACGGCATCACGAGCTGCGGCACTCCCGCACGCAGAACTTGGCCCGTCGTTCCGACGCCGCCCTGATGTACGACGCAAGCGGCGCGGGGGAAGACAAACGAGAACGGCGCATAATCGACGGCGGCGATCTTCGATCGGAACCTGGCCCCCGTTTCGATGCGCCAATCGCCGGTCTCGGATGTTTGCGGTGGCTCGTTGAGTTTGCCATAGATCAGAACCGCCCTCCGGCCAAGCAATTTCGCCGCCTTCGCGCTCTCGACAAAAAAATCGCGCGCATCCATTACCGCGGCACTGCCGAGCGTGAAGACGATTGGCGGCTCACCGGATTCGATGAATTCCTCAAGCCCGTCGGGCATCGAATCGGGCTCGATCGCCGCGTCGTAGAAACAGAAGCCTGTTTGGAACGTCGGCCGATGCCAATCGGGTTGCGGAGCCGCAAGCGCCTTCGAGAACATCGCGAGATGAAGGAGTTTCGAGTTCTTCCCGAAAAAGATCGGATCGTGGGTTTCGTCAAGCCCGATCCGGCGACGAAAATCCTTGTACGGCGCGAGCCAATTCGAGGCCGACCGCGTCATCAGCCCGAAAAGGGCCCGATGGAATCCGACTGGCAGGAAATGCAGATGCCGGTACCATTGCATGATCGGATAGACATTCGGATCGTGCGCCGAGAAGAACGAGATCGGCGCGAGGCTGGTCGAGACCCATTTGATCCCCGTCTTCTCGACGACGGAAACCGACGGATAAACGATTTCGCCGGTGATCAGAAGATCGGCCCCTTGGACGGCGGCCAGCAGATCGCCGAACATCTCGTCAAGGTTCGGCATCAGGATTCCCGTGATGATCCGCTCGGTTCCCTTGTTGGCATCCATCATTTCGATCACGAGTTCGCGATCGTTCGGGTCGAGGTGCGGCCGCATCGGGTGAAACCGAAATCCGAGGGATTCGATCTTCTCACGATAGAACTCCATCAGGCAGAAGCTGACATCGTGCCCACGGGCAAGCAGTTCCATCCCGAGACCGATCTTCGGGTGAATGTCGCCGAGCGATCCGAACGTGGCGATGACGATCTTCATTCCGATTCCGCGTTCTCTGCCTCTGCCGCAAGCCTCTCGGCTTCGCGGACGCGATTGCGCTCCTTGACCTCGAACCTGATGCTGAGAAAGAACGACACGGCTCCGAGAACGGCCGAGACGAATGCGCCGTCGCCGTTGCCGCGCCACAAGAAATAGGCGGCGACTCCCGCGAGAATCACCGCCAAGACTTTGAAAAAAACTACCATCCCCTATTGTTTGCCGATCTCTTCCGCGACGATCTGGGCCGTCGTCTTCTTCTTCGAAGCTCTCTTCACAAGATATCTAATCAGCAGATACATTGGCAAAACGATGAGAATGAAAAACGGCAGGAGCGCGATGACCAGCGTCACGAGTCCGAGCACGAAACTGAGCGCGGCGTCGACACCCTTTCCGACCGAATCGCCGAGTTGATAGAAGAACCCCTTCGAACTGTTGGCGAACGCGGCCGGCGTCTGAACGCGCACCTTGATCGTCGACAGGCTCGTCTGGTTCTGCAGGAACCTCAGGCGTCCCTCGATCTTTTCGATCTCGGCACGAACATCGGAGATCTGGCTCTGGACGTCAAGCGCGTCAGCGACCGTGTTCGCGCGCTTCATTATCTCGAGAAACTGCGCTTCGAGCGCCTTTTTCGCCTTGAGCCGGGCCTCGATGTCGATGAACTCCTCGGTGACGTCGTCGCTCTTGACGGTTTCGACGATCACGCGGGCCGCGGTTTTGCGGATCTCATCGAGCGTTTCCGAGAACTTCTCGGCCGGCACGCGAATGGTCATCGTCACCGTATCGCGGCGGTTCGCGCGGACGTCGCTCGAAGACTGCTGCGATTCGACGACGAAACCGCCCTTGCTTTCGGCAATCGTCGTGACCTTTTGCTGGACGGCTTCCGGCTCATCCGATTCGAGCTGCAGATCGGCATTGCGGACGATCTTGCGTTCCGTCGGTTGCGGCTGGCTTTCGGCCGTCTTGTCGAGCGAAACCTGACCGGCTCCGTTCTTCGGGTCGGCCGTCCTTTTGCTGACCGACGTCGAGGTATTCGCCGGTTTGTTGGCGGACGACACGGGCTCGCTCGAGCGTGTCGAACTCTCGTCGTTTCCTCCTGGCACCGGCGCCTTCGACGCCATATCACCGCCGCAAGCGACAAAAAAAGCCGCGCCTGCCAAAAGCAACGCGGCGATCGAAATAATCTTCTTCATATTCGCCTCTCAAAAAGAGAAATCTGTCCTTCCCTAGAACGACGAAATTCGAGTAACTTGCTCAATCTCCACTTTATTCCGAAAAAGAAGGAAAGAAAAGAACCGAACCGGCAGATGCGATTTTGGATTTGCTCGCTGTTTCGTGTTTGGCGGTCGCTACCGCTCCCGGTTCTGACGGGGTTTGCCGGTTCTGACTGGGTTTGCCCGGTCGCTACCTAGGCTTGTCAAAAGCCGTACTTGGTTCTATCGGCAATCGTTCAGGGCTGGGCTCCTGCCCAGCCGTTGAACGACTGAACGCTATGATCCGGGCTACGCCCGGATGCGCTAAACTCAAGCAGGGCTTTCGCTTAAGTTACATTAATCCCGTTGGATGCGAGTTTTGACACGGCCTCCGCCGCTCCCGGTTCTGACTCGGGTTTGCCGGTCGCTACCGCTCCCGGTTCTGACTTGGGCGCTCCCGGTTCTGACTGGGTTTGCCGGTCGCTACCGCTCCAGGTTCTGACTGCTTTCCCGAAAGCCGTGACCGGTGAAAACCGATCTCGTCGCGCGGAACAATCGGCGGATCGCTCGGAAGACCTTTGGGGCGAACCACGTGAAGAATGCGACAAAGACGATCAGCACGACGGCGATGACGATCGGGGCGAAAACCGCGAGCACGGTCCCGGCGAACGCGACGCCGTCCTCGACCAGCGAAAGGGTCCAGTTTGAAACCGGCTCGGGCGACAGGTTCGCCCCGGCCCGCAACGCGGCCTTTGTGCCGTGAGAAGAAAGCGAGAGTCCGCCGCCGACAAGAGCCGCAATCACCCAAACCGTCGTGTCCATCTGATTCGTCGCGGCGTACGCCACCAACGCGCCAGCCGGAACGCGTATGAACGTGTGAACGACATCCCAAACGCTGTCGACATACGGTATCTTGTCAGCGAAGAACTCGATCACATAGAGTCCGCCGGCGACGCCTATGACCCACCAGTTGTCGAGGACATCAAGCCCGCCCGGAAGTTTCGTCAGTGCGAATTTCTGCAGCAGCCCGAGAACGGCGACGGTCGCATAAAGATTGATCCCCGAGGTCCAGGCCGAACCGAGCGCCAACGTCAATGTCGAAAACCATTCCATAGCAACTCCTTGTAAATGAATACGTCAAAACGTATTCCAAGATTCCAAGATTCCAGGAAGGACTCGGATTCCGAATTCCGAGATTCAATCTCGATCTGTCGCGGAATCACAACTTAAGCGCTATTCTTCGTCCTCGTCGGTTCCTTCACGTTTGAATCCGAATTTCTCGAGCCGGTACTGAAGCGTCCGGAACGTCAGCCCGAGCAGCTTCGCCGACTTCGTTATGTTGTTGTCCGTGCGTTCCATCGCCTGCATTATCAGGCTTCGTTCAACATCTTCAAAATTCACGCCTTCAGGCGGCAGTTTGAAGCGTTCGTTCGAACCTGACTGGCCGCTCGCCGGCCGCATTCCCTGCGTCATCTCGGGCGGCAGGTCTTCGACTGTGATCAGATCGTTCTCGCACAGCAGGATCGCGCGCTCGACCGCCGATTCAAGTTGCCGGACGTTGCCCGGATAATCGTAGCCGTCGAAGATACGCGTCGCCTCGGGGCTTATCGTTACCCGCCGGTTCGTATTCCTTGTGTGCTTCCTGATGAAATAATCGCGCAGCAATTCGATATCGGACCGGCGCTCGCGAAGCGGCGGGATCTCAATGCTCAGAACATTCAGCCGGTAATAAAGGTCTTCGCGGAACGAGCCTTCCTGCGTCATTTTCAGAAGATCGCGGTTGGTCGCCGCGACGACGCGAACATCGACGTTGATCTCGCGCGTTCCTCCGACGCGGCGGATCTGTTTCTCCTGAAGCGCGCGCAGAATTTTCGCCTGAAGCGAGATATCCAGTTCGCCGATCTCGTCGAGGAAAAGGGTTCCGTTGTCGGCGACCTCGAAAAGGCCCTTCTTCTCGCCGACCGCACCTGTGAACGATCCCTTCTCGTGACCGAAAAGTTCCGACTCGAGCAGGTTCTCGTTGATCGCCGCGCAGTTCACCGCCTGAAAGATCTGGTTGGAACGCAGACTGTTGTTATGTATCGAACGCGCGATCAGTTCCTTTCCCGTTCCCGATTCGCCGCGAATCAGCACCGTCGAATTCGATTTCGCGACCTTTACGATCATCTTCTTGACGCGGTCCATTTCGGGCGAAATCGAAACGATCTCGGCGTCGAGATTCGTCAGCTTGTTCAGCGCCCGCGCGATCGTCTCGAGCAGTTTGTCGCGGTCATATGGTTTCTGGAGATAATCGAACGCTCCCAAACGCAACGCATCGACGGCCGAATCGACCGTTCCGTGCGCGGTCAGCAGCAGGACGATGATCGATTTGTCGAAGTCGGTGAGCAGTTTGAGGAGCTCGAGCCCGGTCATGCCGCCCATTTGGAGATCGGTAAGGACCAGATCGAAATGCCGGTCCGCGACGAACTTCATCGCCGCCTCGCCGGAGCTCGCCGTCGTCACGTCGTAGCCCTCGCCCGACAGGATCATCTCAAGTATTTCGCGCTGTGATTTTTCGTCGTCAACGACGAGTATCGATTTTCTGGCCATCTTTCGAATTTCGATTTTGGATTGTCCGAGATCTTTCCTTCTCCGCAAACAATTCTCAATTATGATTTATCAACCATCAATTACCAATTATCCGTTCTCCGCCGCTTTCGGCAGTCTGACCGTGAACTTCGTTCCCCGTCCGACCTCGGATTCGACGTCGATCGTGCCGTTGTGGACGTCGACGATCTTCTGTACGATCGCAAGACCGAGCCCGGTTCCGGTCTCTTTCGTTGAAAAATACGGCTCGAAGATCTTCGGCAGAACGTCGGCTTCGATCCCCTTACCGGTGTCAGCGATCTCAACCCGGACGAAATCGCCGTCCGGCAGTATCTTCACGCTCAGATGACCGTCGCCCGATCTCATCGACTGTACGGCGTTGATCATCAGATTGTTGAACAGCGATCGCAGATATTCCGGATCGGCCGCGACCGGCGGCACATCCTCGTGTTCGACGACTCCGATCTTGACGCCCCGGTCCTCGGCCTGGACCTCGATGATCCGCAGGCAATCGTCGATCACCGATCTGATGCTGGTCGGCCCGATCTTCGGATTCGGCGGCCGCGAATAACCGAGGAAATCGCCGATCTGCTGATTGATCCGCGCCACTTCCGACTTCAGGTTGTGCGTCAGTTTGTCGAAATCCGAATGCTTCGCCTCGTCTGCCGGCGCGAACTTCGCCCGCAAATGGTCGAGCGTCAGGTTTATGTAGTTGAGCGGATTTCGGATCTCGTGCGCGATAGCCGATCCGAGCCGACCGACGACGGCCGATTTCTCGGCCTCGGCGAGTTTTGCTTCGAGCTCCTGTTTCTTTTCGAGCTCGGCCGTCATTTCGTTGAAACGCGTTGCGAGTTCGCCCATCTCGTCGCTCCGCAAATTCTCCCTGATCCGGACCGAAAGATTCCCGACCGCCACCTGGCGCGCGGCGTTTGAGAGTTCGGCGATCGGACGCGTGAACCGCCAGACGAGAAGCAGCGTGATGATCGACGATATCAGCAGCACGAGCAACGTGTAGAAAAGCGGCCGGGCAGCGCGTTCGGCGGTCTCCTTCTTGTCGTTCTTGAGGACGACCATCGCGTACCAACGTCCATCGTACGAGGTATCGATCGGCAGCACGTGCGCTTCGCCGTCGGAGGCCTGGTTCTCATCGATCCAGGCATTCGGAAAGTTCTTTGCGTCGGTGCCGAGACGGCCGGCCTCCATCAGCGGCGGAAGGTCCTTGATGTCGTTCAGTCTGACGTAGACCGCTTCGTTGCTCTCGTTCATCGTCGGCGCGTACGACGGATTCAGGCTGTCGATGATCTGCCACTTATTGTTGATGACGAGGATCTCCTTGATCCGTTCTTTCGTGTTCGCGTCGTAGAACGGCTGGTCCGGACGCTGCACGAGTACCTCGAGATACTCCTTCGACGTGATGCTGCTGAACGCGAGCGCGAATCCGGCGACGAGCGCTTGTTCCTGGGCCTCTCGAAGGACGTTGTTCTCCTGTTGCGTGCGAAAATTCAGGTAGTATTGAAAACCGAGCGTCGCGAACAGAAGCATCGCGAGAATGATGAGCAACCGGCCGCGAAATGTTTCGAGAAAATTCATTGTAAGTTACAGGCCCGACAGAATGCCGACCGCGGGAAAAGGATTGCCCTTCGTCAGCCTTGAATGTTATAGTTTTAGGTGCGTTGGCGCAAATTTTGTTGCAACTCTTCAGCGTCTTGCGTCATCAACAATTTCGTCTCTCCTGAGTTGTTTCCCGTTTCATCAAAACCGAGGTATTACCGATGAATCCCGACCTTCGAAAGTTGTACAGCAATCTCGGAATCGCATTCTTGCTGATCCCTTTGTTATCGTTCGGAGTTTGGGCCCAAAAGCAAAAACCTCAGCCGCGCAACGTTCCGCTCGTCAAGAAAACCGCGTCGAAGAACAACAGTCGCGCCGAGGCGGAACGGCTGGCAGCCGCAAAACGCGCCGAGGCGGAACGTCGTCAGGCGGCGGCCGAAGCCCAGCGCCGTCGCGACCAGGCCGCCCGCGAGTCGCAAGCGCGCCGGGTCGCGTTCGAACGCGGACTCCGGACGGTGACGATCGACAATATCTCGGGCGACGTGACCGACGGCGAAGATCTTGAGGCACGGCGCGCGGCGGTCACCGCGCTCGGCGATCGTGCCGGGACGGTCGTCGTCCTCGAACCGCAGACGGGACGCGTGCTGACCATCGTCAATCAGGATTGGGCCGTGCGCCAGAGTTTCAAGCCTTGTTCGGTGATCAAGCTCGTGACCTCGGTCGCCGGGCTCAACGAGAATCTCATCAATTCCGACGGCAGCTTTGCCCGGGGAAATCTCGGGATCGGGCTGGATGACGCGCTCGCATACTCGAACAACGCCTATTTTCAGCGTGTCGGCGTGAATATCGGAAGCGACAAGCTGATCGATTACGCTAAGATCCTCGGGCTCGGCGCACCGACCGGCCTCAATCTGCCCGGCGAAACGGCCGGCAAACTCCCCTACGGAAACAACAACGCGCGGATCTATTCGCACGGCGACGATTTCGGCGTCACTCCGCTTCAGTTGGCGGTGCTTGTCTCGGCGCTCTCGAACGGTGGCCGGGTGATCGTGCCGCAGATACCGAAACCGGGCTACGAACGCGCGCCGTTCCGGGGACTTTATCGCCGGCAGATCGAATTGCCGCGCAACTCGCTCGAGCACGTCCTTCCGGGAATGATCGGAGCCGCGACTTACGGCACGGCCCGGAACGGTGTCGATTCGACGCTCGGGATCGCCGGCAAGACCGGTTCGTGTATCGGACAGGGATCGTGGCTCGGACTTTTCGCATCGGTCGCGCCGGTCAACAACCCGCGGCTCGCCGTCGTCGTCATCACGCGCGGGCAGAGCGAGCGAGGAAAATACGCCGCGGCCGTCGCCGGCCGCATCTACAATTCGTTGCGGTCGCGGCTCGGACAGAAACCGGGCTCGGCAACACTGACGAAATTGCCGGCGGAACTCAAACCCCAGACCAAGGTCGACGCCAAGACCTCGGTCAAACTCGACGACGCCCGCACCGAGGATTCCGACGACGAGGCCGGCACGGTTCGGGTCGGAAAGAAAGGATCATCGGATCAATCAGATCGGAAGAAGCCCGCGGAGTTGTTCCCGCCGATAATCATCAAGCCGAAATCGGATGAGATCA
>CAZARD010000047.1:23759-27188 GCA_964487505.1 uncultured Blastocatellaceae bacterium
AAGCCCGCGGAGTTGTTCCCGCCGATAATCATCAAGCCGAAATCGGATGAGATCACGCGGCCGCGGATCGTCAAGCCGAATTAGGCGCCGCCCTCTTTGGCTTACGGCGATGCGTAACTTCTTTGCTGTGTTCGCGTTTCGAACCGCGCGCCGGTGAATTTCGCGGAACACCGCCGGTTACGTCTAATCCAGGCTTGCTTTTCGCTTGACACAAGTGCAAAAATTACGGGATTATCTAGTTTTCCTTCGTCCGGACGGAACGCGGGAATCTGCACATTGCCAAGCCGGAACGCCTAAAAAAATGCAACCTTTTTCCGAGCGCAAGACATCTATGTCATCGCAATTCGGACGGGTTGAACGCAGGGTTCACCGACGAATGCGGAAGGCAGGGATTTAACTTGTTTGGAGGATTGATTCAATGAAAACTTTACTGAGAGTTTTTGCGGTTACTGTGTTCCTGACGACGGTTGGAATAATTTCCGCCAACGCCCAGGACGAGAAATGTCCGGACCTTGCGGCATGTTTCGAGCTTTTCAAGGCCGAACTGAACAAGCCCTGCGGAAGCCGTGACAAGGCGGTCGAATACGGCCAGTACATTGCCGAGAAGTTCAAGGACGACGCCGACAACGCCGAATTGGTCAAGAAGATCGCGGCCCGCGCGGCCAAGATCAAGGAAGAGGATCGGATCTGCAAGCGCAACGCGGCTTACAACGACACTTACAAAGCGAAGCGCTGGGATGATTTCTTCGGCATCAGTAAAGAGATAATGAATGACCCGGCGACCACCGACAAAGGTCTCGTCCTGGATCTGATGCTGACGCACGTTTCGACCGGATTCGATCGCGCCGCCGAAAAGAATGACGCGTACAACAACGACACGCTGATGTATGCGAAAACGGCGCTGTTGAACATTGAAGCTGGTCAGCTTTCGAAAAGCGCGAAATGGGGCGTTTTCGCACCGTTCAGTTCGAAAGAGAACGCCGTCTCGTGGATGAATTATACGATCGGATTCATCAATTACTACCGCTTGGGCGAATCAAACCCGGCAAAGAAGGACGAGGCGATCTCGTACTTCTTCAAGGCATCGCAGGTTGGCGAAAAGAAAACTGACCCGTATGTCTACCGCGAGATCGGCATTTGGTACGCGTCGAAGGCGACGGACCTTTTCGCCGAGTATCAGAAGATCGTCGATGCCAACAACAAGACGGCGACCGATGAGGCAAAAGCGAAGCTCGCACTCGCGCGAGCCTATGCCGACAGGGCGATCGACGCCTTCGGGCGAGCGCAGAAGCTGGCGACGGATGCCAAGCTGAAGACGGACATCACCGAGTCGCTGACGGAATTCTACAAATTCCGCTTCAACGGAAAGACAGAGGGGCTCGACAAGTACGTTGCGGATATGGTCGCGAAACCGATGCCGGATCCGTCTTCGACGGTAGTTCCGGTGGTCGAAGAGCCGGCTGCGACGACTACCGGCGAAACGACGACGACGACGACCGTTCCGACAGTGAAAACGGCGACGGCCCCGACAACGGCGACCAAGCCCGTGACCGCGCCGGCTGCCACGACGGTCAAAGCGCCGACGCCGGCCGCGACGACGAGCACGAAGCCCGCGGCAACCGTGAAGAAGCCCGCCCAACGCAAGAAGGGTACCCGCTGATCCTTTGACAAGTTAAGTCTTGAAACAGAGAGCCGGATGCGCTAAAACGGATGCATCCGGCTTTCGCCGTTTGAGCCGCGCGATGTCAAGAACTCTCGCAAAACTCGAAAAATCGCTCGGGTACCGGTTTCGGGACCTGACGTTGCTCGAGCGCGCGCTGACGCACCGTTCGTGGGCGCATGAAAGCCTTCCGGAAGGTTCGGACGCAGCGATCCGTGGACTCCAGAATGAATCGTTCGAATTCGTCGGCGATTCCGTCCTCGGACTGGCGATCGCCGAGCAGCTTTTCCTGAAGCATCCGACGGCAAGCGAGGGTGACCTGACGCTGATGAAGCATCACCTCGTGAGCACCGAGACCCTCGCGCGGCTCGCCGGAGATCTCGATCTCGGAAGCCATATGCGCGTCGGCCGTGGCGAAGAAAAAACCGGCGGGCGACGTAAGCAGGCGCTGCTCGCCGATACGTTCGAGGCGATCCTCGCGGCGATCTTTTTCGACTCCGGATACATCGCCGCGCGGGCCTTTGTTTCCAGGATCTTCGCGAACGAGATCCGGGAATCGTCGCCGCGATCGGCGCTCGATTACAAAACGCTGCTTCAGGAGACATTGCAGGCGAACAAACTTCCGGCGCCGACGTATAAGGTCGTCGGGACCGAAGGCCCGCCGCACTCGCGGACTTTCTTTGTCGAGGCGATGTGGGAAGGCGGAAGCGCCGGGGCGTCGGGCAGTTCGATCAAACACGCAGAAATGAACGCCGCCCGTACGGCGCTCGAACAAATGCGGGACAAAGCGCCCGACCCCGCACGACAAAACGGCTGAATTCGATTATCCTTTTATTTTTTGCACTATGAGTGAAGACATCAAAGAGCCGGTCAAATCGAGAAAGGTCGCGCCGCCCAAATCCACGTTCCGCGAGTATTTCGAATCGTTCGTCGTGACGCTGATCATGGCGATCTTCGGGATGACCTTCGTCATTCAGGCGGTGACCGTCCCGACCGGTTCGATGCAGAACACGATCCTGATCGGCGATTATTTGCTCGTCAACAAGTTCGTCTTCGCACCCGGCGGCAAGCCGGTTCCGTTCCTGCCGCAGCGCGAGATCCAGCGCGGCGACATCATCGTCTTCAAGTATCCCGGAAACAAGCTGAATCCGGCGAGCGACCGCGCGCACGGCGTCACGGAATACAAGGTCAACTACGTCAAACGCGTGATCGGGCTTCCGGGCGAGACCGTCGAATTCCGCGGCAATCAGGTCTTCATCAACGGCCAGCTGCTGCCGGAAAATCGTCTGGTCGCGGATGACGTGTCCGATCAGACCGAGGTCCCGACGAACGTTCTCGATTCGAATCCGGACGCGAAATGGTCGGTGATGTATTCGGACGACGCGGTGGCGGCCGTCGCGAAAGGCGGGAACGGGCTCGCCCGCGATATGAACTTCGGCATCGCCGGAAAGGAAATGAGGGTCCCCGATGATTCATACTTCGTGATGGGCGACAATCGCAACAATTCCGAGGACAGCCGTTTCTGGGGCTTCGTCCACCGCGACCTCGTCGTCGGCCGGGCGATGTTCGTCTACTGGTCGTGTGACCGCAAAGCGAGCGCCGACAGTCTGATCGGCTGCGTCACGCATCCGCGCCTGAGCCGGATCTTCAAGATGATCAAGTAAATCGGTCCGTCATTCGCCCGAGATGAAAATTCTGTTCAGTCCCGAGGTCGATCGGGCGCTGGCCGGCAACGCGCCGGTCGTGGCGCTCGAATCGACCGTCATCGC
>CAZARD010000047.1:27288-30089 GCA_964487505.1 uncultured Blastocatellaceae bacterium
CGGACTCCGATCGCGGTCGTAAGTTCCGGGGCGAAGATCGTCCTCGACCTCGAAGCGACACGGGAATGGCTCGAAACGCACGGCGTCACCGTGCTCGGATGGAAATGCGACGAGATGCCGGCGTTCTACAGCAGAAAAAGCGGTCTCGCTGTCGATCATCGCGTCGAAAGCGCGGCCGAGGCCGCTGCCGTGATCCGCGCCCGGGATGAATTGGGCCTTTCTGCGGCGGTGCTTCTGACGGTACCGGTTCCGGGTGAAGCGGAGATCGCGCGGGCCGAACTTGAAGCGATCCTCGAACAGGCGCTCGCCGCGGCCGACGCCGAGGACATCCGCGGCAAAGAGATCACGCCTTTCCTGCTTTCCAGGATGTCGTCGATGAGCGGCGGCCGAACGCTGGCAGCGAACATCGCGCTTCTCGCGAACAACGCCCGGGTCGCCGCACTTGTCGCGCGCGAACTTGCTTAGACAGTACCGCCCCGATCAGCCTCCAATATCAAGCTCGAGCTTCGCGAGGCGCTCGCGCGCGGCCGTTGCCTCCGGAGCCGAGCCGAATTTCGACAGTATCTCGCGCCACGCCGTTCCTGAGTAATGCAGCTTTCTCGCCGCGGGATTGACGTAGAACGTGATCCCGATCTTCCGGTACCGGTCAAGGCCTGCGTAATTGAGCAGATAGCCGTGGACCGGCCCTCCGAGGGCCGTGACCGACGCGCTGTTCAGCTTTTTCCCAGCCTGCGCCGAGAGCCGGGCGGCTGATTCCTCGGCGAGATCGCCGAACAAGAGCAGCATCCGCGGTCGGTTCGGCGACGACGGAAATTCGTTCAGAAAGATCCGCGCGGCGTGGATCTGGTCGAAGCCCCTGAGCGTCAGCGCGAGGTTCAGAAGACGCGTTTCATCATTCTTGTCCGAGCGCACGATCACGGCTTCGCGCTGGATCCAGCCTGACGTCCGCACCGAGACGGCGACCTTCAGAAACAGAGCACCATCGGCCGTGCGCGATCCGAGGACCTTCAGTTCGCGGCCGCAGCGCACGCGGCGCACCGTTTCCGAAAAATAACCGGGCGCGCTCCGGACGACGCCGAGCGCGTTGTCTATGACTACCGCGCGAACATCTTTCGACGCCGCGCGCTTTGATCTTTGGGCTTCAACCGTACCGACGCCAATCGTCAGCAAGAGAATGAGAAGCAGAGGTTTTTTCATACGATGTCTCCTTTTTGAAGGAACCGGCTCGGGTGAAAAGTACCCGATCTTTCCGGTTTGTTCTTCGATCTGAACGCGACGAAACGCCGAGAGAAACCGAACCGTTCGGGCGAGCGGAATTTACGGTCGTCATTACGCCGATATCCGGCTTCCGACCTAAGCGATCGCAAACGGGCTCATATCGCGGACAGAAGTTGAATTGTGAGCGGAAGCTATCTTCCGAGCCTGAGTTTCGCCGCGACGCCCGAATGGTGAAAATGGCAGATCGCGATCGCCAGCGCGTCGGCGGCATCGTGCGGTTCAGGCACGGTCCGCAGCCTGAGGAGCAATCGGACCATTTCCTGAACTTGGTGTTTTTCCGCGTTGCCGTAGCCGACAACGGTCTGTTTGATCAATCGCGGCGAGTATTCCGCGATCTCGAGCCGTTCGCGTTCGCCGGCAAAAAGCACGACGCCGCGGACCTGTCCGAGCTTGAGGGCGACCTTTACATTGGCCGCGTAAAACGCTTCCTCGACGGCGAGCACGTCCGGACTGAACCGGGAGATGACGTCGGCCACGCCGTCGCCGATCTTCAGAAGACGTTTCGAAAAAGACTCCTTCGGCGAGGACCGCACCGTACCGAAATCGACGAGCGCGTATTTCAGCTTCTCGCCCTCGACGACGCCCCAGCCGAGCGTCTCGCTTCCCGGATCGATCCCTAGAACACGCATTCGATTTTGGATTTTGGATTTTCGATTTTGGATTGAAAGGATCTCCTGAAAGCCTTAGCTCAAAGTATTTGGGGGCTTAAACCGCATCTGCGAAATTCGAATTCCCAAATCCAAAATCCAAAATCTAAAATCCAAAATCGAAACTCCCGTCATTCCATCTCGCTTTCGTCGATGTCGAAGTTCGCGTAGATCTTCTGCACGTCGTCGTTGTCGTCGATCGCATCGTACAGTTTCAGCATCTGCTTCGCCTCGGCGCCCTCGAGTTTGATGTAATTCTGCGGGATCATCGAAAGTTCGGAGACCTGGGGCTCGATCCCTGCGTCGCGGATCGCCTGATCTACCGCGTGGAAGTTCTCGGGAGCGGTGTAGATCTCAAAAACGTCGCCTTCGTCCTGCAGGTCGTCGGCGCCGGCCTCGATCGCCAGTTCGAACAACTCCTCTTCGGACCTTGCCGCCTTGTCGACGATGATCAGTCCCTTCTTGTCGAACATCCACGCCACCGAACCGGCCTCGCCGAGGTTGCCCCCGTTCTTCGAGAAAAGGTGCCGGATCTCCGCGACGGTCCGGTTGCGGTTGTCGGTCATTGTCTCGACGAGCATCGCGACGCCGCCGATCCCGTAACCCTCGTAGGTGATCTCGTCGTAACTTACTCCCTCGAGTTCCCCTGTCCCGCGCTTGATCGCCCGGTCGATCGTATCGTTCGGCATATTCTGCCCCTTGGCGTCGCTGACAGCCTTGCGCAAACGCGCGTTCGAATCAACATCGCCGCTGCCGCCGGTGCGCGCGGCGACCGTGATCTCGTTGATCCGCTTGGTAAAGATCTTTCCGCGCTTGGCATCGAGCGCGCCTTGCTGATGCTTGATTGTATGCCAGGTGGACTGTCCGGACATCTTG
>CAZARD010000048.1:0-24797 GCA_964487505.1 uncultured Blastocatellaceae bacterium
GTAAAACGATCCTGCCGCAATTAGTGCTGATAACAAAGCTAAAAGGGCATACATAACTGAAAGTCACCTCCCATTCTTGATGTGGCCCGCGCCGGAGATCGCGTTCTCAGAAAAGCCATGCTCCAACCTGGACCCAAAACTTTTCAAACCGCTAAATTTCTGGAATGCAACTAAATATAACTCCATTCCGGCTAAAAACGCAAGATTATTTTGTCTCGACCGAGAAAAGGGATTAGAGTTCTTTTTGACCCCGATTTGGGGCTAAGGAAAGATATGGAAATAAGGTTGGCGAATCCGGGCGAAGCGGCGGATCTGGTCGAGTTCAACCAGGCGATGGCGATGGAAACCGAAGGGAAATTCCTCGATCCGCAGATCCTCCGAAGCGGCGTCGATTCGGTCTTTCACGATCCGTCGAAGGGGTTTTATGTCGTCGCCGAAGAGGACGGCCGGATCATCGGCGGACTAATGGTCACGTTCGAATGGAGCGATTGGCGCGACGCCTGGTTCTGGTGGATCCAGAGCGTTTTCATCCGGCCGGAATTTCGCGGCCGCGGCATCTATGGCGCGCTCTACTCGTTCGTCAAGGAATCGGCGGCCGAGCGCGGCGACGTTTGCGGCTTCCGGCTCTATGTCGAGCGCGAGAACGAAAAGGCCCGCCGCGTTTACGAAAAGCTTGGAATGAAGCAGTCGTACTATCTGATGTACGAAGAGCCGCTGTGAAACGAAATCAAAAGGGCCGGCTTGAATCTTCACTCCCCCAACCAAAGATTGAATAAGCCGACCCTTCTGCTTCCCGGAACGACCTCCCCGGATTCGAATTCGGTCAACACGCTGCTATCGAACCTCACCCAATTCCGCGGACGTTCCAGGAATCCTTGTTGATCCGGACGACCTGCCCGTGTCCGTTCAAGTTGTCCTTCCGCTAAAGCATCACTTCCGATGCGCTTTTCCCTCTGCAACGTATGTGCCAGAAATCGCTTGAAATGCTAAACTGTTGATCCATTGGCGTTTAGATGGTTGCACCCAGACGTAGGGATTGTTTAACATGTATCAAACGGCGACAGCGCGTGACGGCGGTGTCCGATTTCAGTTCAATTGATTGCGATGACACGAATTACCGAAGTTGAATTCGCACGGATCTGCAACGGGATCTCCGAGGACAGCGAAAGCATAATCCGGCACAACCCGATCGGATCGCCGGACATCATCTTGCTGTGGATGCTGCTCAGCGTCCTGATCAGCTATCTCAGCCTATCGGAGATCGAGACGCCCTGTTTTACTGGCGTTCCGACGGCCGAGACCTATCGGGAAGCGATCAGGTTCGTCATCGATTCCCGCCGTGACGGCGATTTTGACGTCGATCCCTACATCGATAAACTAATCAGCTTATGATCGTCGAAACGTTCGTGCTCTCCCCGTTCCAGCAAAACACCCGGATCGTCGCCTGCGAGACGACGCGGCGGGCCGTTTGCATCGATCCGGGCGACGATTCGCCCGAGCTCGCCGGGTATTTGCGCGACAACGGGTTCACGCTTCAGGCGATCACATTGACGCACGGGCATCTCGATCACGTCGGAGGCACCTCGGCCCTCGCGCGCGAGTTCCCGGACGCGGAGATCCTGCTGCACAAAGGTGACGAACCGCTTTACCGTTCGCTCCCGCGCCAGCCTCTCGGAATGGGGCTGTCGCCGCATCAGTTGCGCGCGCTCGGCATGGAATACGACGATCCGCCGACGGTCACGCGGTACTGGAACGACGGCGAGACCTACGCGATCGGCGAACTGAAGTTCAAGGTCCTTCATTGTCCCGGACATACGCCGGGCCACGTCGTCTTTGCCGAAGAGAGCGAGCGAAAGGTCTTCGTCGGCGACTGTCTGTTCGAAGGCTCGATCGGTCGGACCGATCTTCCCGGCGGATCGTACGAGCAGCTGATCGATTCGATCGAGACAAAGATCCTTCCTCTCGGGGACGATTTCGTCGTCTATTCGGGCCACGGCCGCGAGACCACCGTCGGCCGCGAGCGCCGGACGAATCCGTTTCTGCTCGGGTACGCGTAGTGCAGTGCAGAGTGATGAGTGCAAAGTGCGCTAAAGAGTGCAAAGTGCAGAGTGCAAAGTGCAAAGTGCAGAGAGCGGAGTGCAAAGCGCAGAGGCATAGACAGAGTGCAAAGTGCGGATTGCAGATAAGGCTCGGAGGTCTGCCCAATTTTCGGACGGGTACGCCGATCGGACCCGGAATTTGCTATCATCTTCCAAAACCTTCGAGGAGATCAAATGAAGAGAATCATCGCATCGCTCCTGACGGCGGGAATGCTTTCGTCAGTCGGCCTGGCACACGGCGACAACCGTCACTTCGAGCAACAGCAGGAAGTGACCGTCAAAACTACGAAGGTCGCCGGGAACGTTTATATGCTCCAGGGCCGGGGCGGGAATATCGGAGCGCTGGTCGGCCCCGAAGGAATTCTGATCGTCGATGACGATTACAAGGCCGTCAGCGAGAAGCTGCGCGATGCCCTGAAGGAACTCGGATCGGCGTCGCCGCGTTTCATCTTCAATACTCACTGGCACGGCGACCACACCGAGGGCAACGAATTCTTCGGCAAGGAATCGATCATCGTCGCCCACAAGAACGTGCGGATGCGGCTCGCGCAGGTCAACACGGTCTTTGGAAACAAGACAAAGCCGTATCCTGAATTCGCTTTGCCGATGATCACATACACCGAATCGATGTCGATCCATTTCGGCGGCGAGGAGGTCAAAGCGGTCCATTATCCGAACGGGCACACCGACGGCGACACCGTTATCTTTTTCACGAAATCGAACGTCGTTCATTTCGGCGACACGTTCTTCGCCGGCCGGTTTCCGTTCGTCGATCTCGAGAACGGAGGATCGGTTCAGGGGCTGATCAAGAACATCGAATCGCTGATCAAAGAGATTCCGGCCGACGCGAAACTGATCCCGGGTCACGGCGGCGTCTCGACGATTGCCGATCTGAAGGCATACCACCAGTTGCTCGTCGAGTCGGCGGCGTTCGTGACCGACCAGATGAAGGCGAACAAAACGCTCGATGAGATCAAGAAGACCGGGCTCCCCGAGAAATTCAAGGACGCCGGCTCCGGATTCATCAAAACCGATTTCTGGATCGAAACGGTTTACAAGAGCTACAAGTGAAGCCTCTGAACCAATGATCGAAACAACCGCGATCGTCATCGCCGTCTTCGTCGTCGCTTTGCTCTATTCGTCGGTCGGGCACGGCGGAGCTTCGGGCTATCTGGCGGTGATGGCGCTGTTTGCGGTCTCGCCGGTGGTCTCCCGGCCGACGGCGTTGATCCTCAACGTCTTCGTCGCGTCGATCGCATTCATTCAGTTCTATCGCGCCAAGAGCTTTGATTGGCGGATCTTTCTGCCGTTCGCGGCGGCGTCGGTCCCGATGGCGTATCTTGGCGGGCGGATCCAGCTGGCCGAGCCGATCTACAAGATCGTTCTCGGCGTTTGCCTGATCGTCGCCGCGGTCCGGCTTGCGGTCAAGCTCTCGTCCGAGGTCGAGCCCAAAAGGCCCCCGATCGTCATCGCCTTGATAATCGGCGCCGTGCTCGGATTGATTTCGGGACTCGTCGGCGTCGGCGGCGGGATCTTTCTGACGCCTGTCCTATTGCTGATGAACTGGACCGACACGAAGACCGCGGCCGGCGTCTCGGCGCTCTTCATCGTTGTCAACTCAGCCTCGGCGCTCGCCGGCGGCGCGCGCGAATTATCGCAACTTTCCGGCGCGTTTTTCGTCTGGATAGTTGTGGCCGTCATCGGCGGGATCATCGGATCGACGCTTGGCAGCCAACGTTTTGATTCGCTGACGATGCGCCGCGTACTCGCCGGCGTGCTGATCGTCGCCGGAACGAAATTGTTTCTGGTGTAGGAGAGCATATGAACAACGATACGACTCAAGACCGCGAACATCTGAAGATCCTTTCGATCTGTTACTACGTGTTCGCCGGGCTCTGCACGTTTCCGTTCCTGTACGGTTTCATCTATATGTTCATGGGCGTTTTCGTCGGGACGCTCATTGCCAACGACCCGAACGCGAAGAACGGGCCGCCGCCGGTGCTTTTCGGCGGGCTTTTCGTTGCCGTCGGACTCGTGATCTCGGGCATCTCGCTCGCGATCGCGATCGCGGCAATCAAATCCGGCAGAAACATTTCGCGGCTTTCGGGACGGACCTTCGCCTTCGTGTTCGCCTGCATCATCTGTATGTTCGTCCCGCTCGGCACGATCCTCGGCGTGTTCACGCTGATCGTTCTCTCGCGCGAGAGCGTCAAATCGCTGTTCGACGGCGGTTTTTCGGCGGCGAGAGAGTTCGGCGGCACGCCGCCGGACTGGAAGTGATCTCGGCAACGGCGATAAACTAAATCAGACCTTCGCGCATCGAACGCCTGAGCCGTTATGTCCGGAAGAACCATACTCGTGATCTGGCTTTTGAGTTGCGCGATCGGGGCGCACGCTCAAAGCGGGCGCGTCAAACCGTCCGAAACGCCGACGCCGTCTTCGACGCCGAAGCGTATTGGCGGATACGAGCCAACCGAGAAGGTCGTGCCGGTGACTTCGCCGACGGCGACACCAACGCCTGATCAGAAGGACGACCCGGACACGATCCGCGTCAATGCCGGACTCGTCCCGATTCCGGTCTCCGTCTTCGATGCGCGGGGCCGTGCGGTCCAAGATCTCAAGATCGAGGACTTCGTGCTCCGAATCAACGGGGCACAGGTCGAGATCGGCGAGGTTTCGAGATCGGAATCGCCCGTCAAGCTGGCCCTTTTGTTTGACAACTCTTCGAGCGTAACGATCGCGCGCGAATTCGAAAAGAAGGCCGCTATCCGATTTTTCAGGCGGGTGATCCGGCCGGAAAAGGATCGTGTGGCGTTGTTCAGCGTCTCGACGGTCGCAAGGCTCGAACAACCGTTGACGACCGATATCGAATCGCTCATCTCGGCGATCGAAGGTTTCGCGCAGCCCGAGGGCGCGACCGCTTTGCTCGACGGCCTGGTCGACGCTTCGAAGTATCTCGCCGAAGCCAACGGCCGCCGGGTCGTCGTCATCGTCTCGGACGGTGACGACACGATCAGCGATACGGCGTTCGACGACACGGTCAAGGCGCTTCAGATGTCGAACGTCCAGGTCTTTGTCGTCAAGACGACCGATTTTGAGAACGCCAAACGGACCGGCGAACGCAAAGGGAGCGCGAATCTGCGGCAGCTCGCGGCGGAACGCCGGATGCAGGAGATCGCGAAGCAGACAGGCGGCGCTGTTTGGTCGCCGCTGGACGAGGAAGAGCTCGACCGCGCGTTCGACCAGATCTCGGCCGAGCTCGCGCAGCAGTACGTCCTGAGCTATTATCCGGATTCCGAACCCGACAAGCGCGGCGAATTCCGCTCGATCGAGGTCACCATCCGGGACCGCCCGGCAACGACGATCAGGACCCGCAAGGGCTATTATGTTCCGAGAATGATGCAATGACCGGAAAGATCGGGTAGCGGGCGGTCTTTCCATTTTCAACTTTCGAGTTTTTATTGTTACCAAGTTTCCTGTGCTCGAATCGTATCTGCAACAATTCCTCCAGCACCTTCGCTACGAACGCAACGTCAGCGACCATACGCTGCGCAATTACGCGAGCGATCTCGAACAGTTTCGCGACCATCTTCTGTCGAGATCGAGTGCGGCCGATGTTGAACTCAAGGACATCGATCACCTGACGATCCGCGAATGGATGGCGTCGCTCCACGGCGACAACAAGAAAAAAACATCGATCGCGCGAAAGCTCGCCTCGCTGAGGACTTTCTTTCAGTTCCTGATCCGCGAAGGCGTGCAGGAGACGAATCCGGCGAAGCTCGTCGCGACGCCGCGGATCGAGCGCAAGCTCCCGACGCATCTATCGATGGACGACGCGGTCCGATTCATCGAAACGCCGGATTTGAACACCGATCTTGGCCGCCGCGACCGTGCGATACTGGAGTTCCTTTACGCGACCGGAATGCGCGTCGGCGAACTCGTCAATCTCAATCTGCGGGACATAGATTTCAGGGAGAAGCTGGTCCGCGTCACCGGCAAACGGAAGAAGCAGAGGATCTTGCCGTTCGGCGAACCGGCGGCGCAGGCGGTGATGTTCTACCTGACGGAAACGCGGCCGGTGTTCCTTAACAACTGTCCGCCGACGGAACGCGACGAACAGGCGGTGTTTTTGAATTATCAGGGAACGCGCATCACGACGCGCTCGGTCGGCCGGATGGTCGACAAATACATCAAGCTCTGCGCCGAGATCAACCGCGACATCTCGCCGCATTCGATGCGGCACAGTTTCGCGACGCATCTGCTCGATTCGGGCGCGGATCTTCGCGACATACAGGAGCTTCTCGGCCACGCCCGGCTTTCGACGACACAGATCTACACGCAGGTCTCGATGGAGAAACTGATCGAGGTCTACGACAAGGCGCATCCGAAAGCATGATTGCATTTCGGATGTGGGATTTCGGATTTGGGATTGGGTCAATTCGTAAGAGTTACGCGTTTACGCGTGAGGCTATTCCCTAAAGCAGTCGGCGATCCGGGACGCCGACGGGTTCTTTTGGACTAACGCACCTGCGCATCGGACCGGGCGCGCGATAACGGAGGTATCTATGAAAAGTCGTATTCTAATTATGGTTGCCGTCACGATCTTCCTGACTGACCCGACCCGCGCCCAAAATGGACCTACTTCGAGCTACGTCACAACGGTCGGAACCGCGGAAGTGCTTGTCGTGCCGGACATCGCGCTGATCTCGGTCAACGTAAAAAAGAGCGCAAAGGAGCTTGTGACGGCAAAAGCCGAAGCCGACCGAACCATCGCGTCGATCGTCGAAGTGGCCAAAAGTTTCGGCGTTATCGCCACCGACGTAAAGACGAGTTATTTTTCGATCAAGGAACAATACGAATCGAGAAAACCGCGCAGCGAAGTATCGGTTGACTCTTTAATCGGTTATCGCGTAGCCAAATCGATGGTGATTCGTTTGCGGCAGGTGAACCGTTACGACGAGTTCCTGACGGCGCTCGTGAAGATTGGTGTTTCGGATATTGGAGACGTCAGTCTCGAATCGTCGGAAATTCGAAAATACAAGGACGAGGCTCGTGCGAAGGCCATCCGCGCGGCGCGAGAGAAAGCCGCGGCTTTTGCCCGAGAACTGGGGCAAACCATCGGAAAGGCGATTCAGATCGAGGAACGCGACACTGATCGCTGGAACGATCCTCGCTCGAATTATGTGTCAAACAGCTTTTCCGACGAGGAGGACGCCGACGAGACGGTTGCCGCGTTTTCAGTTGGCTCGATTTCGATCAAGGCCCAAGTTGAGGTTCGGTTTGTGTTGAACTAGATTCGAGCAGAACCCGAGGGAAAATCAAAAATGAAAAAGATCAATCTTTTGCTTATCGCTTTCATCGCATTCGCGTCAGTTGCGTGGGCGCAGGACCGGATGCTCACGCTCGACGACATCTTCGATCCGGACAAGCCGGTTCCGTTTTCGGGCCGCCCGATACAGATCCGCGGCTGGTCGAAGGACGGCAGCTCTTATCTTCAATTCGTGAACGGTCAGATGCTGCGCGTCAATCCGGCGACGGGGCAGACCTCGCCGCTCTACGATTCGAAAAAGCTCGTATCGATCCTGACTCAGACGCCCGGATTCACGCTCGACGAGGCCAACCGGATCGGCCAGGCGCTGCCGCAGTTCAACGCCGACGAGACCGCGATCCTGATCAACCACAACAAGGACATCTGGGTCTACGACATCGCACGCGGGACGGTCAAGAAGGTCACCGACACGCCGAAGGACGAGGAGCTCGAGGGCGATTTCTCGCCTGACGGCAAATTCGTCAGCTTCGTCCGCGGAATGAACCTCTACGTCGTCGATATCGCGACCGTAAAAGAGAAACAGCTCACGCGCGACGGCGGCGAAAAGATACTAAACGGCTATCTCGATTGGGTCTACGAGGAAGAACTCTACGGCCGCGGCAACAAGCGCGGTTACTGGTGGTCGCCCGACTCGACGCGTATCGCGTTCCTCAGGACCGACGAATCGCCGGTGCCGAAGTTCGTTCTCGCCGACGATACCGAAACGAACCAGCGGATCGAGAACACGGACTATCCGCAGGCCGGCGATCCGAACCCGCTCGTCACGCTCGGCATCGCCGACGTCACGAAAACGAGCATCATCCCGAACATCGGACGGCTTCCGAAGGTCGGAGGCAAGATCCCGCGGCCGATCGTACGCTTCGGCGACGTCGCGAAGTTCGTCGATCTGAAGAAATACGATCCGAAGGATTTTCTGATCTCGCGCGTCGCTTGGTCGCCCGATTCGCGCGCCGTCATCTTTCAGGCGCAGAACCGCGAGCAGACGTTCCTCGATCTGAACGCCGCCGATGCCGACGGTAAGGTCACGACGCTGTTCACGGAGCGTACAAAAGCGTGGGTCGAAGCGATCGACAATCTCGATTTTCTTAAGGACGGAACGGCCGTCTGGCAATCGGAGCGGAACGGTTTCAAGCATCTTTATCTTTACGACAACAACGGGCGGCTCGTGCGGCAGATCACCGACGGCCGGTGGGAAGTATCGAGCTATTACGGCGTCGACGAAAAGAACGGATTCGTCTATTTTTCGGCGATCGGCGAGGGCAACGACTGGATCAACACCCATATCTACCGGGCGAAGCTCGACGGCTCGGGGATGACCCGTCTGACCAACGCTCCGGGAACGCATCGCGCGATCTTCAACCCGACGTTCTCGCATTTCATCGATGTCTGGAGCGATATCAACACCCCGCCGCAGACGCGGCTCCATCGGGCCGACGGCACGGTCGAAAAGGTGCTGGATGAGAACAAAGTGCCCGTTCTCGCGGCGTACAAGCTCGGAAAGCCGGAGTTTCTGAAGGTCAAGGCGCGTGACGGCTTCGAGATGGAAGCGATGCGCATCCTGCCGCCGGATTTCGATCCGAACAAGAAGTATCCGGTGTTCGCGTACACGTACTCGGGCCCGCACGCGCCGCAGGTCCGGAACCAGTGGGGCGGCGGTCGGCTGATGTGGCACCATATGCTCGCGCAAAAGGGATACATCATCTGGATATGCGACAACCGTACCGGAAGCGGCAAGGGCGTCGAATCGACGTGGCCGGTTTATATGAGGATGGGCCAGACCGAAACGCAGGACCTCGACGACGGATTCTCGTATCTGAAGTCGCTGCCGTACGTCGACGGCGACCGTCTCGGGATGTGGGGTTGGAGCTATGGCGGGTATATGACGAGCTATTTCATGACCCGTACCAAGACGCTGAAGATGGGGATCGCGGGCGGTTTGGTCGGCGACTGGGCGCTTTACGACTCGATCTATACGGAGCGTTATATGCGGACGCCGCAGAACAATCCCGACGGCTACGCCAAGGGATCGGTCATCGCGAACGCCGCCAACCTCAACGGCAAGCTGCTGATCATCCACGGCACGATGGACGACAACGTGCATCAGCAGAACGCGATCAAGCTCATTTACGAGTTGCAGAAGGCCAACAAACAGTTCGAGTTTATGACGTATCCGACGCAGCGCCACGGCGTCACCAACCGTCGGCAGGCGCGGCATATGTACGAGATGATGACGCGGTTCATCGAACGGAACCTGTGATTCTTAGACTGGAGCACAAACTGACTGGAGCGCAAGCGTCCCGCTTGCACTGAGCGCGAAGCGCGAACGGGCAAACTGACTGGAGCGCAAGCGTCCCGCTTGCACTGAGCGCGAAGCGCGAACGGGCCGGACATTGTCAGACCCGTCGGATTTCGGGCGACGCCACGGCGTTTCACGCCGTTTGCAAGCGGGACGCTTGCGCTCCAGTCTGCGGATGCAACCAATCGAATCTTTCTCCTCATCACAAACCTTGAACGCATTCAAGTGATTGTCTTCGCGGGAACCTTCTGATTATGAGCGTGAAAATATCCCTCGCGATCTTGATCGGCCTGATCGCAACCGCCGCCGTCAGCGCCCGATCCTCGCTGAACGTCGTTGAATCAAATATCTCGGCAAGATCGGAAGACGGACGCATCATCGTCCGCGTTCCGGTCGAAAACAGCGGCGCTCCGGTCGATGCCGTTCTCCGGGTCGAGATGCTCGACACCGACGACAAGACGACCGCGTCATCCGAATCGAACGCCAGGATCGGCAGCGGCGCGGGTTCGATCGAGTCGGCGCTCGATATCGACAAGGAAACCGACGTCGGCGACGTCTTGTGGAACCGGATCCGTTACACGCTCAGATTCGGCGGCGAGTCACGAACCGGGATCGTATCCGTCTCCGAGGCGCTTCCCGACCTGTTCTCGCTGAAGATCACCAACTACGAGCGCGTCAGTCCGGGATCGCGGGTGCCGCTGAGGATCTCGGCGTTGCATCCCGTCAAGCGCGTGCCGATCGCCGGCGTCGATGTCAGCGCCGAACTCGAGATCGAGATCGACACCGCGAGCGACGACGATACTCTTGTGTTCAAAGGCGAAGCCCGGACGGACGACAGCGGTTTCGCGGAGATCGTCTTCCTCGTCCCGGAAACCGTCAAATTCGCCGACGATTACAGTGCCGAGATCAAGGTCAAGGGAAAGCGCAACGGTTTGTCCGATGAGGTCAAGGATCGACTCGATTCGCCGGACGCGATCACGAACATCTATTACACGACCGACAAACCGCTGTATCAGCCCGGTCAGACCTTTCACGCGCGGGCTTTGGTGATGAAAAGGCGCGGAACCGATTTGGCGACGGCGATCGTGCCGGGAGCCGAACTGACGCTGACGATCAAGGACGAGGACGACACCGTGCTCAGCCGGCAAAAGGTGACGACCTCCGAATTCGGAATCGCCTCCATTGACTGGTCGATCCCGCCCAACGCGAAGCTCGGAACCTACATCATCGAAGCGGATTCCGACACCCTTTCGTTCGAGGTCGACCGCCAGTCGTTCAAGGTCTCGCGGTACGAATTGCCGAACTTCGTCGTCCAGGCCAAACCCGACAGCGATTTCTATCTTCCGGACCGGCGCGAGGCGACCGTTTCCGTCAACGCGGCGTATCTTTTCGGAAAACCGGTCGAATCCGGTTCGGTGCGGATCGTCCGCGAGGAAAGCCGTCGCTGGAACTATCGCGAGCAGAAATGGGAGATCGAAGAGAAGGCCGTCTACGAGGGAAAGACCGATGCGGGCGGCAAGTACGAGGCAAAGATCGACCTCGGCCCCGCGCAGGATGAGTTCAAGGGGGACGGGTACGCGAAATTCCGCGACCTGAGCTTCACCGCCTATTTTACGGACGCGACCTCGAACCGGACCGAGCAGCGCCGGTTCGATCTGCGGCTGTCGAAAGAGCCGATCCACGTCTACGTCAACCGCGACCGCCGCGGCGGCGAAGCCAACCCGAAGATCCCATACCGGCTCTACGTCACGACTTTCACCGCCGACGGCAAGCCGGTCGATTGCGACGTGACGGTCACGGGCAAATACGAAGACGAACAGGAATTGCGGCCGATCGCGAAACTCCGGACCGGCATCTTCGGCGCGACGAAGACCGAAATGCTCGTGCCCAAACGCGCCGACGACACATACTACGACGATCTCGAGGTCAGGATCGAAGCGCGCGATGCCGAAGGCCGGACCGGGACCGAGAAGTTCGATTACGAGATCGACGAGGACGAACCGCAGATACGCGTCACGGCGGACCGAACGATACACCGGCGCGGCGAACCTCTCAAGATCGAAGTGCTGTCGTCGGACGACTCCGTCCCGGTCGTCGTCGATGTTCTCAAGGACACTTCCGCGATCGAATCAAAGCGGATCAGGACGAAGAACGGCCGCGCGACGCTGCGAATTCCGTACCGCCCCGAATTCCGGGGGTATTTGCTGATCTCGGCCTACGCGGAGGATGACGCCGACGATGCCAAGAGCGTCTGGCGTGTCGTCTATCCGGACGCGCGTCGTCTCAAGGTCAGCGCACGACCCGACAAGGAGATTTACAGGCCGGGCGACGAAGCGGAACTCAGCCTCAATGTCGCGGCCGTCTCCGGCGATCTTTCGCCGACGGCGCTCGGTGTCGCGATCATCGACCAAGCGGTCGAGGAACGCGTGCGGACCGATTCGGGCTCGGCCCCGGACATCTTTTCGGCGTTTTGGGAATTCGGCGCCGACAACTGGACCGAACTGGACGATCGGAAGATCACGCCCGAAACGCAGCTCGCGGCCGAGATGCGTTTCTTCGACTGGTATGTCGATCTTGATACTTCGAGCAACAGCTACGGCGCGCCGTCCTACCTTTTTGCGACCCGTCACAAAGCTCTTTTCGAGCCGATGCGGACGGCCCTCGAGAAGCGCTTCGAAAAGGACTTTGATTATCCGGTCGACGATGCCTCGCTGCGCCGGATACTGAATGATTCCGGGGTAGATTTCGACAAGCTCCGCGATCCGTGGGGAACCGAGTTCAAGGCCGAGTTCGGCACCGAGACGTTTCAGGATCTGGTTTACGCCGTCTCGGCCGGCCCGAACAAGAAATTCGGCGACGGCGACGATTTCCGCGCCGAGTCACTCGGGTTCCCGTACTTCAAGAAGACCGGGAACGCGTTGGCCGAGGCGATACGCGCTTACGAGAACAAGAACGCGACGTTCATCCGCGACATTGACGCGTTGCGTGCCGCGGCGGCCGAGGGGGGCGTCGATATCGACGCGCTCCGCGACCGCTGGGGACGGCCCTATCGGTTCTGGTTCGGCGTCGAATACCGGAGTTTCACGATCGCGATCGAAAGCGGCGGAAAGAACCCGGAGGTGACTTACGACGACTTCGGCCTCTTCTTCAATCGGTCCGATTACTTTGCCGCGACCGAAAAGCGGATCAGCGAGATCCTCGGCCGTTACGTCGCCGAATCGAAGACGTTTCCGAAAAGCGAACCCGAATTCATCGAGCTGCTGAAAGCCAAGGGCGTCGATCTGTCGGCGCTCCGCGACGGTTGGGGCCGTCCATATTACTTCAAATACGAGGAGTCGTCGGTTTTTGCCGATCGCGTGACGATCGAGAACGTCGCGGCGATGGGCGAGAATCCGCGCAATACGATGGTAATCACGCCCGTCACGAGGCAGATCGGAACGTTTTCGATCTTCAGTCCCGGCGAGAACGGGACGCGCGACGATTATTACGACATCGGCATCGCGAGTTTCGCCGGGATACTTTCAGAGCGGACGAAAGACGATTCGAAGCCGAAGATCGTGGTGCCGACCAGTGTTTTCGCGAACGGGCTCAACGCGCTCTACGGCGTCGTCACGGACGCCAACGACGCTTTCGTACCGAACGCCGAAATCCGCGTCATCAATTCGGAGACGGGCGTCGAGTACCAGGCGAAGACGAACAGCGAGGGAATGTATCTGAGAACCGGTCTCCCGCGCGGAAAATTCTCGGTCCGCGTCAGCGCCTCGGGCTTCAAGACCTCGGTCGTCAACCACATCGAACTCGATAACGGCAAACTCGTCGAGATCAATTTCAAGCTCGAGGCCGGATCGGTGAGCGAGGTTGTGACGGTCGCCGGCGCGACCGTGACCGTCGATTCGACGAACGCCAGCGTCTCGACGGTCGTCACTCGGAGCGTGATCCCGATTCCGAAGGCGGTTTCATTCGGCGTGTTGAATCTGCAGCTTTCGGGCCAACGAAAATCAAACGGCTTGGTCGATACGGACAATTCCGCCGGCATCACGATCGTGACACGACCCGGCGGTCCGCCGTCGCGGCCGGGCGTTCCGCAACCGCGTGTGACGCCGCGCGTCCGCGACTACTTCCCGGAAACGCTGTTGTTCGTCCCCGAACTGGTGACCCAAAACGACGGATCGGTCACGTTCCGCTACCGAATGGCCGACAACATCACGACCTGGAAGATCTACGCGATCGCTTCGGACAAACAGGGCCGCGTCGGCTTTACCGACACCAGCGTCCGGTCTTTCCAGCCTTTCTTCGTCGATCTCGATCCGCCGAAGTACCTGACCGTCGGCGACGAGATCCGGCTCCCGGTCCAGGTCCGCAATTACACGTCCGCGGATCAAAAGGTCGATGTCACAATGGACCGGGCCGATTGGTTCGAGTTTCTCGGAGCCGGTTCGGATCTGACCGGTCGACAGACCGTCGGCGTCGGAACGAACGCGACGGCCAACGCGATCTTCGGATTCCGCGCGACCGGCGCCGTCCGCGACGGCAAGCAGCGCGTGACGGCCATCGCGAGCAAGGACTCGGACGCGATCGAAAAACCCGTCACGGTGCGTCCTGACGGCGAAGAGATAGTCCGCGCCGACTCGCGCGTCTTCACCGGCTCGGCGACGCTCGACCTCGGCTTTCCGGCAAACGCGCTTCCGGCGACGCCGAAGGCCGAACTCAAGATCTATCCGAACCTTTTGGCGCACGTCACCGAGTCGGTCGATGGCTTGCTGCAGCGTCCGTACGGATGCGGCGAACAGACGATCTCATCGACCTATCCGAATCTGATGATCCTGAAGTTCCGCTCCGGAAGTTCGGATCCCGTGCAATCGAAGTCGCCGCTCATCGCAAAGGCGTCGAAGAACCTGCAGCGCGGATACGAGCGTCTCGTCGGATACCGCTCGGCCGACGGCGGTTTCTCGTATTGGGGAGCCAAGTCGCCGTCGGACATCGCGCTCACGGCCTACGCGCTCCGGTTCTTGAATGAAGCGAAGGCGTTCACGGAAGTCGACCCCGACCTGATCAGATCTGCCGGGGAATACCTGGTCAAACAGCAGCGCGCCGACGGCAGTTGGACGAGGCAATATCCTTGGGAACAGGCCGTGGATCTCGCCCGGACCAAGATGCTGACGACGTACATCGCGCGGACCCTGGCGATGACGAGGTCGGATGAGAAGCCGGTCGGAGAAGCGCTGACCAAGGCGCTCGGATATTTGAAACAGAGAAATGCCGAGATCGACGAACCGTACTCGATCGCGATGTTCGGGCTCGCCGCGTTCGACTCCGGCGATCTCGACGGCGCCCGCGCGGCGGCCGCGCGCTTGCGCGCCCTCGCGAAGACGGAAGGCTCGGCGGTCTTCTGGAATCTCGAAACGAACACGCCGTTCTATGGCTGGGGAACGCCGGGCCGTGTCGAAACGACGGCAATCGTCCTCCAGCTGCTGAAGAAGATCGGCTCCGCCGACGATTCGGAGTTGATCGACAAGTCGATGCTCTTTCTGCTCAAGAACAAGGACCGTTACGGCGTTTGGTACTCGACGCAGACGACGATCAACGTGCTCGACGGGCTTCTCGCGGGTTTGAGACCGGCGGCGGCGCAGACGCTGACCGTCACCGCCGCCGGCGCGTTGCTGAAAAAGATCGAGGTTCCGGCCGATCAGATTGAACCGATCGTCATCGACGTCACCGGAAAGATCTCCGCCGGAAGCGGCATCGGCGTTGCCGGGTCGGCGGATTCGACGATAATGACGCAGCTCGTCCGTTCGCATTACATCGACTGGAAAGACTCGTCGAGCTCGAACCGCGATGTGAACGATTCGCGAGCCGTCGAACTCAAATACAGCTGCGACAAGACGACCGGCAAGGTGATGGACAACGTGAAGTGTTCGGTAAGCGCCGAACGCGTCGGCTTCCGCGGATACGGAATGCTGCTCGCCGAGATCGGCATTCCGCCGGGCGCGGATGTCTCGCGCGAGTCACTTGACGGTCGCCGCCGGCAGCATCAGCCGATACGAAGTTTTGCCCGACCGCATCGTCGTCTATCTGTGGGCGATTCCGGGCGGAGCGAAATTCGCGTTCTCGTTCAGGCCGCGCTACGGCGTCAACGCCAAGACGCCGCCGTCGGTCTTGTACGACTATTACAACGAAGAAGCCAACGCGACCGTGGCGCCGATGAGGTTCAGGTTTGAGTGATTCGATCCGCGAGACCGGAGCGCAAGCGTCCTCGCTAGCAAACGGCGTGATACGCGGCCTCTGAGATCCGGGGGTCAGACGGTGTCGGGCCGGTTCGCGCTTCGCGCTCATTGCAAGCGGGACGCTTGCGCTCCAGTCGGCTTCGCTCCAGTCGGACCCGAAATGTTGTCTATTCGCCGTTGCGACTGTCGTCCAAGACGACATCGGGATTCTCGGCCGTAAACTCGTCGCGCGGTTTTGAATCGATCTCGCCGCGCAGGATGCGCGTGCCGACGTTCGCCTTGAACTGGCCGTTCTCGTCGTAAAGCCGGCGATATTGCGCCGTGTTCCGGATGATTCCCTGCACGTAGGCCTTTGTTTCCTTGAACGGGATCTGTTCGACGAATTCGTCGATCTCCGACGGCAGCGTCGCGGTCCACTGCGGAACGCGTCCCGGTCCGGCGTTGTATGCGACGGCGACAAACTCGACGCGTCCGAACTTGTCGAACTGGTCCCGGATGTACGCCGTACCGAGTTCGATATTGAGCGTCGGTTGATACAGCATTTCGACGGTCACGGTCCCGACCTCGGGATTGTATTTCTTCGCCATCGCCCGCGCGGTGGGCAAAATCAGCTGCATCAATCCGTAGGCGTTCGCGACCGATTTCGCGCGCGGGTCGAAGATCGTTTCCTGGCGTATGAATCCCGCTACCTGGTACGGATCGAGCCGCCGTTGCGCCGCCCAGTACTTGATGTCGTTCCAGTTCGTCAGCGGATAGAAGATGTCCCATTCCTCGCGTCCCATCTCTTCCGGAAACATCTGCGCGTAATCGGGATAGCTCTTCGCGAGCGCGAGCAGCGCCGGCGCCTGCTCGCCGCGAAGACGGTGGTAGCGCGCAAGGGCGAGATTGACCTTCGGCGAGTTCGGGGTCGTCTTGCGCGCCTCCTTCAACTCGTCGATCGCCCATTCGAAGAGCCCGACGACGCTCAGTTCATCCGATTTCTCGGCCCGCTCGATCTCACGCGGTCCGGCGGTTTCGGCCGCGACCGTCACGATCTTGAGATTCGCCGCCGCTTTCGGCACGAGCGATCCCGCCGGAAAACTCGTCGGTCCCTGACATTTGCCCTGTGTCCGAAGGGCCGACATCCGCTGGATCGCGAGATAGCCGTACCAGTTCGACGCATAGCGGTAGATGACGGCGTCATAGAGCGCGCAGGCCTCGTTCAATCGCCCGGCGAGCTGCGAACTGCGCGCCGACCAGTAGCCGGCCTTGCCGCGATTCGACGAATCCTTGTCGGCATATCGCGCGAGATGCTCGATCAGCATATCGGAAGCGAGCGTGTAATTCTTCGACTCCAGCTGGAGCCACGCGAGCTCGAACTGCGCCTTCGCGACATCGATCGCGTTCGGATAGGCGGCGACCGCCGTGCGCAGGAAATAACTCTCGTCAAGCTTGTTGCGCGCGTCGCGAGCCGCCATTCCGGCGTCGATGAACGTCTTCGGCGTCAGCTTTCCGTTCGGAATGCGGACGCGCATCTCGTCGGCCGTCGACTTCGCGTTCGCCCAGAGATTGTTCCGCGCGTAGCCCATCGCGAGTTGATAGTAGGCATCTTCCTTTTCTTTGGCGTTCGCCGGTATCGAAAGGAAGGCGAGCTGCGCGTCAGGCATCTTCTTGACGTTCGCGAACGTGGTCAGGCGCCGGAGCTGGACCTCGGCCGAAAGCGAGCCCGGGAATGCCGCGAACAGATCGGCGAATGCCTTGTCGGCCTCCGCCCAGCGCGAGGCGGCAAAGAATCGGTCGGCGCGGGCGCGGGCCTCTTCGGCGGTCGCCGGCGCGAGCGACTGGCCGAACGCCGTCAGCTTCGCTTCAGCCTCTTTGGCTTCGGCCGATCCGGCGCCGTAAAAGAAAACTCGGCGGTAGAAAACGATCGCGCCTGACGTGTCGCCGACCGCTTCGTAGGCCTTCGCGGTCGCGAGAAGCGAGTCCGCGAAGTTCTTTTCGTTGAGTTCCATCAGGAACGAAGGGACCTGCGCCGCCTGGCCCGAAGCGATCGCCGAGTTAGCCCACAGAACCTTCGATTCGCGAACGCGAAGCGAGTCCGGATGATCGCGGAGAAGCACCGCGAAGACGCCCATCGCGTCGCCGTGGCGACCGGCGCCCTGAAGCGCGCGTCCGCGGAGCCAAAGCGCATAGTCGGCGAGTTTCGTCTTTTGCTTGAAAACGTCCGAGCCGAGGATCGCCGCCGCGCCTTCGAAATCCTTGTTCTCGAATTTGATCCGAGCCCGGAGGAGTTTGGCGAGAACGCCCGCGCGGACGCGCGAGAACCGATTCTCGATGTCGAGCACGAGCGATTCGGGCGGCAGTTTGTTTTCGCGCGTCATATCGCGCAATACCTTCAACGCGTCTGCCTCGCTCATATCCGGTCCGAACGCCTTGCAGCTGGCGGTAAACGGAACGACAAGCAGTCCGACGGCGATCATCAAGAGTGATCCGAATGGGTTCAGGCGCTTCTTCATCTCTCGCATTGTAAATCTGTTCGATGCCGATGTCGGCATTCGATTTGTCCGGCCATGTGAAACCGTTCCAATCGACCGGGTTTCGGTATATGATACCACTAGTGTCCGAAAGGCAGCGTGAAACGGTTGGGTGACCCGGTTGGGTTTCTTCGTTTTCCGCGGCAACTGTGGGGAGGTTTTTGAGATGAAGAAATTGCTGATCGCGTTCGCGCTTTTCTTGTGTTCGTTTGCTTCGGTCCGAGCGCAGACCGCAACCCCGACGCCGACGCCTGCCGACGACGATGTCGTGAAGATATCGATCAACCTCATCCAGGTAGATGTCACCGTCACGGATTCGAAAGGGAATCCGGTCACCGATCTCAAGCCGGAGGATTTTGAGATCTACGAGAACGGCGAGAAGCAGAAGATCTCGAATTTCTCATTCATCTCGAACGTTCGTACGCGCGCCGTCGAAGAAAAGCCGGTCAAGGACAAGGTCGATATCCCGGTCCCGCCCACCGCGGTCCGTCGCGAAGACGTTCGCCGAACGGTTGCGCTTGTGGTGGATGATCTTTCGCTTTCGGCGAGGAGCGTCTACGACGTTCGGCGCGCGTTGCGGAAGTATATCGACGAACAGATGCAGGACGGTGACCTGGTGGCCATCATCCGCACCGGGGGAGGAACGGGAGCCCTGCAGCAGTTCACGACCGACAAGCAGTTGCTGTACGCCGCCATCGAACGAGTCAGATGGAATCCGGTTGGGAACGGCGGGGTGACCGCGTTCGCGCCGGCCACTGATTATGACGAGTTGCCGGACACCGAGTCGCCGAACGAGGAAGACGAACAGTACGCGGTCGACTATTCGCTCGACGATTTCCGAGAATCGTATTTTGCGACCGGAACGCTCGGCGCGCTGCGCTATATCGTGAGGGGAATGGGCGAGCTGCCGGGCCGCAAATCGGTCGTTCTTTTCTCGGACGGGTTCCGGATGTGTCAGACCGACAATCGCGGCTTCGTCGATTGCGAGCGGGTCTACGATTTCGTCAAACAGGTCGTCGATGCCGCCAACCGCGCGTCGGTGGTCTTTTATACGATCGATGCGCGCGGACTTCAGACCCTCGGCATCACCGCGGAAGACAGCGTCAACAATGCGACACCGCAGCGAATCGCGCAGATCCAGGCCAACCGGCGGTCTCAACTCATAGAAACGCAGCAGGGACTTGCCTATATCGCCGAACAGACGGGCGGGATCAGCATTGCGAACACGAACGATCTTAGCCGCGGCGTTCAGCGGGTGGTCGAGGATCAGAGCTATTATCTGCTCGGTTACATTCCCGACGACGGTACGTTCGATGCCGCCAAAAGGCGTTTCAACAAGCTCGAAGTTAAGGTCAAACGAAGCGGGGTGAAGGTCAGGCATCGGTCGGGGTTCTTCAACGTCGCGACCGACGAGAAACCGAAGGAGGCCCCGGCGGTGACGCCCGGTTCGAAGCTGAGGAACGCTCTTTTTTCGCCGTTCGCCGTGAACGGTATCTCATTGCGTTTGAACACTTTGTTTGCCAATGACGTGAAGACCGGATCGTACGTCCGGTCGTTGCTCTTCGTCCGCGCCGAAGATCTGACGTTCACCGACGAGCCGAACGGTTCGAAGAAGGCCGTCTTCGACGTCATTGCCGCGAGTTTCGGCGATACCGGCCAGCCGGTCGATCAGATCGCGAAAACATATACTCTGAGGACGACCGCCGAGGGGCTCGAGCAATTAAAGAAGAACGGTTTCGTTTATCACTTCACCTTTCCCGTCAAAATGCCCGGACCGTATCAATTCCGCGTCGCGATCCGCGACGCAGTGTCCGACAAGGTCGGGTCGGCGTCGCAATTCATCACCATTCCGGATCTCAAAAAAGAGCGCCTGACGATCTCCGGGATCGTGCTCGAGAACCTGACGCTGGCCAACTGGCAAGTGGCCAACGACCCGAACGCGAAGTCGCCCGAGACGGATCCGATGACCGACACTTCGGTTCGCAGATTCGCGCGCGGAACGATCCTGCGCTACGGTTTTGAGATCTACAACGCGAAACTCGATGAGTCGAAACGGCCGAACCTGACCACGCAGATGCGGGTCTATCGCGAACGCAAGCTGATTCTCGACGGAAAAGCGACGCCGCTTGATATCGCCGGCCAGAAGGTCGTTTCGGGTATCAAGTCCGCCGGCGCGATCAGTCTCGCCGGGAAGATGGACCCCGGCGAATACGTCTTGCAGATCATTGTTTTCGACAATCTGGCACCCGAAAAGCGCCGGATCGCGACACAATTCGTACAATTTGAAATTACCGAATAGTGACTTAACGGTGAGGAGGAGAAACGATGCTGATCGCGATGGAGGGCAGTTCGCCGACGATTCTCGGCGAGAACAATTACAAATATTATGTTTGGGATGCGTATCAGCAGACCAAACAGGCCGCAAAGCTCTACATTCCGGGCCCCGCGACCGTTTCCTGGGCGTTGAGCGAGATCAATATCCGAACGATGGCGGACAATGCCACGAACTTCATTCGCGCGAACGAAGGCCCGATCTACCTCGTTGGGTGGAGCCGCGGCGCGGCGGCTTGCGTGCAGGTCGCGCTCGACCTGAAGCGCTCAAGCTTCGGACGCAGCGTCGACGCGCTCTTTTTGTTCGATCCCGTTGACCAGGACGGATCGACAGCCGATTTCCTGAACACGGTCCCGGGTAACGTGCTCAACTGCTACCACGGCGAGGCGTTGGTCAAGGAGGGCATCTGGGCCTCGGTTTTTCCGACCTGCGCGAAAAAGTTCGAGTCGGGCGTCAACTACGTTCCCGCAAAATTCCAGACGACGCACGGCGGTATCGCGGGGACCGAGGGCGGCGCGAAAGGCGACGGCGGTTCGGGAAGCTGGATGTGGGGATGTATGGTCCTGCACGGCGTGATCTGACGCGGAACTCAGGAGCGTTCGATCCGTGGAATCGTTGGATTCGCAGTTCCTGTTGTTGAATCCGGACTAGGGAGATTCGCCGCTTCGGAATCGTCGCGACGGCCACGCTCGATAAAGAAATGACCCGCTGATTCAATGATCGGCGGGTCATTTCCAAATATAGGTATTCGATCAACTTATCCCGGATTACGCATTGGAAGGATTCTGCCACGGATTTCACTAATTGCGCGAAAAGAACGCGGAACATTCTGCGCCGATCCGTGCCATCCGCGGCGACAATGAAAACGATTCGCCTCTATTGCGTCATCCCGGCTTATGTCTCCGCCCCGGGATAAGACGATCCCAGTTTTGCGGCGTCGCCTTCAGCGAGATTGCTGACCAGTTCGTAATGGAAATAGTCGAACTTGGCGGCGACCGGCGGCTGCACGCGTTTGTCGTACATTTCACGCGAACGGTCGATCGCTTCCTTTAACTTTTCGTAAAGGTCGTTCGCTTCTCGGCCTTCCTTCACTTTCTGCTCGTTGTAGAGCTTGATCTCCGAGACAAGCAACCTGGCAAACCGACGTGCGTCGTTATGAAGCCTCCGCTCGTCCTCGTTGACTTCGATCGGCAGATCGACATTTCGCTCACTGAGTCTCGAGCGTGACTTGGGCGGCGCCGGGACAACCGTTTCGGTAACAACTTCAACGACCGGTGTCGCGACGGCACTGTAGTCTTCGACCTCGAACGTCGGAGTCGGCTCGAAGGTGGTCGTCGCAGCCTCGAACTCGACCGCGGCCGATGCCGGAACGCTCTCGAATTCATATTCCTCGACGGCTGGCGACGTGAATTCGACGGCATCATCGGTGACTTCAAACTTTTGCGGTTCGAACGACTCGAACTCGGCCGGTTCATATTTCGGAGTTGAGAAATCATCCGAAACAGAAACCGTATCGCTCCACTCGGAGGCCGATTCGAATTCGACCGCGGGCTCGCTCGACGGTGAATATTCGAACTCCGCGACCGGCTCCTCGGCTGTTGTGAACTCATATGCGGAAGTCGATTCGAACCCCGCCTTCTCCGGCGCGGGCGACGAAAAATCGAAAGAGTCGGTCGTTTCCGGGGTTTCAGGAATGGAGTAGCTGTCTTCCGCAGAAGCCGCTTCCGGTTCATCCGCGGCAGGTTCGGAGAACGAATAGGCCGGCTCGAACGCCGGTTCGGCAGAGACGGCCGCAACGGGGGTCGACGTTGCTTCCTCGACGGCGTGCTGTTCCTCTTCTTGGTGTTGAATCTCCGTCTCGGCCTGCGTCTTGCCCGATCGCGCTGAGGCCGAGATCTCTACTGTCAGGCCGGCGACCTGAACCAGCGATTCGATCGCTTCGATATTGACGTTCGTTCCCTCATTGCCGTAATCGGCGTAAAGCACGGCGACCGCACGCTCGCGGACGACGAGCGGGATCGCGTACATCCGGTCGGGATGACCGAACCCGAGACGGTTCAGATAGATCGAATCGTCGGCGTGGTTTCCAAACGCGCCCTCGACGGTCTTCAACTGTCGAACCGCCTCGCCAAGAAGCGTCTCGCTTCCCGCCGGGAAAAAGACCTCGCGGACCGTCTTGTCGTCCATATCGACTTCGTTGCCGAAGATCCGCCAACCGACAAGATGTTCATTCTTGATAATGAAAAAAGCGCCTCGCGGCGTGAACTTCGCGGCGTGGGCGACGAGTGACTTAAGAATTGCCGACTGCGTCGATTTACCGCTTATTTCAAGAATCGCGTCCCTGATCTCTCCCACGACGGCCGAAGTATCCGCCGCAGCCGCGTTTTGTTTTTCGAGTTCTTCGGCCTCGGCGATCGCCGTCGCGGTGATGCGGGCGCCTTCGTCGCGGGCCAGCCGGAGGTGTTCAACGACCGTCTCCGAGAATGCTTCATCGAGGTTTCCTTCCGACGCGAATCGGTCGTGGAACGCCCGAAAAGCGTCATCCATCTGGGATTTGTGCTTTTCGAACTCGACCTCGACCATTTTCTGAAAGTCGGAGACCTCTTGCCGCATACCGGCGACTACGTTCTTGAGATAACTCTCGAATTCGGTCCGCAAACTTTGTTCGAGTTCTTCACTATTCACAATATTTCTCCTCCGTAATTGGAAACACAGTACATTTTGGGACGGGACAAAAGACTGGCGGCTGTGTGCAGATTCTTTGAACCTTTTGGTGACGAGTACGGCGGCCTTTACCCGACCGCCTCTAAATTATGACGAATTTGGCGAATCGATGTCAAGAATTTCTTTCGTGACAAACAGTTAGGGGAAGCGGGTCCGCAGGATTCCGGACTCCAGATTCCAGGATTCCACATTCGAAGATCCACATTCCAAGATTCCAGGTTTCAAGATTCAAGGATTCCAGATTCCAGGATTCCAGATCCCAAGATTCAGGATTCCAGATTCCATACCCATTGAATCTCTCTATCGCCGTGCCAGGCGGAATTCTGGAATCTTGGAATCTTCGAATCTGGAATCCTGAAATCTCGAAACCTGGAATCTGAAATCCTGGAACATCCGGTTTATGACTTGCCACTAGCTTCAGCTAGTGGTGGAAAGTCCTCATCACATTCTTCGGCTTTAGCCGAATTGTTCCTTAGCACTTAGTCAACCTCGCGCTTTTGCGCTGAACCTCTACAACAAATGCCTTGGGTAAGAGTCTGGATACATTTTGTCTGGTCCACAAAGGACCGTGAACCGCTTCTGACGGCCGAGATCCGTAAGCGGCTTTTCGCTCACATCCGCGCAAACGCCCGCAAGAAGGGAATCTACATTGATTTCATCAACGGGTATGTCGATCACGTTCATTGTCTGATCTCGCTGGGGACGGATCAGACGATCGGGAAGATCATGCAACTCGTCAAGGGCGAATCGTCGAACTGGATGAACAAGAATCGGCTCTGTCACGGTCACTTCGCATGGCAGGATGAGTACTTCGCCGCCAGTGTCTCGGAATCGAACGTCGACGCGGTCCGCCGATACATCGAGAATCAGGAAGATCATCACCGCTTGAGAACCTTCGACGAAGAATTTGAGGATTTTCTGCTTCGCGCCGGTTTTCAGAGATTCAAAGATGCCGAAGATTGATTCGGCTAAAGCCGGGGTCACGGTTGAATCTCGATCCACTAGCTGAAGCTAGTGGCAATTCAAGAGCAGAAGAGCAGCTGTGTTTGATCAATAAACTCAAACTTCCGAAGGTTTTGACACAGCCTCGTTAGCTGGTGGCAAGTCACTGCGCTCGATGGTCAGTCTATTATGGAACCTGAAGTCTGAAATCTGGAATCTTGAATCCTTGGAATCTGGAAACCTTGCCTTGCTTGAGTTTAGCCTCCGGGCGTAGCCCGAATTACATCGTTCAATCGTTCAACGGCTGGGCAGGAGCCCAGCCCTGAACGATTGTGGCT
>CAZARD010000048.1:24897-29968 GCA_964487505.1 uncultured Blastocatellaceae bacterium
GGCTGGGCAGGAGCCCAGCCCTGAACGATTGTGGCTAGGCAGGAGCCCAGCCCTGAACGATTGCCGATAGATCCAACTAAGTACGGCTTTTGACACAGCCTCTGAAGCTAGTGGCAAGTCATAAACCGGCTATTCCAGGTTTCAAGATTCCATATTCCAAGATTCCAAAATTCCAGCAAGCAATGCAATAGTGAAGACTCCAAGGGCTTGGAATCTGGAACCTGGAATCTTGGAATCTGGAATCTGGAATTCTGGAATCTTGGAATCTGAAATCTTGGGTCCGTCGCCCCAGTCAGACCGCAATGACTTCCATTTCGGGATCGATCTCGTCCTTGATCATATTCTCGATGGCCATCAACGTTCCGGTGAGCGAACTCGGGCAGCTTCCGCAAGCGCCTTCGTAGCGGATCTTGAGCGTTTTGTCTTCGAGGCCGACGATCTCGAGCCAGCCGCCGTCGCTGGCGAGATAGGGCCGGATTCTTTCGTCGAGGATCGCCTCGATCTCGCGGATCTTCGGATCGTCACTGAGTGCCGCTCCGATCGCGCCGCCGATCTCTTTTGCCGCTTTGCCGTTGCCGTTCGCGACCGCTTCGGCGGCCCGGATCGGAACCGCGAGCGCCGGAAGAATCTCGTCCCAATCGGCCTCGTCGGTCTTTTCAACGGTAATCATCTTGTCCATGTAGAAGACCGAGACGACCTCGCCGACATCGAAGATGGACTTTGCGAGATTGTCCGCCTGCGCATCGGCCTCTGATTTGAACGAATGCGAAGTCCCGTATGACACCGCTTCTTTCAATATGAATTTGACGGCGTTCGGGTTGGGAGTTTCCTGTATGTCGGCGATCTTGGGCATTTTTTTACAACTGTCGAATATTCAAGTTTATTAATCTTTACATTTTTGTCAACATTAGACACATCAGCAGGGCCGAGTTTTGATTTCGGCGCGGAATTTCCCAAAGAAACGCCTTTCACCGGATGAGTCAGGATCAGGCATCCACGGACTTTGCCGACGATTCGGGCCGACCAACGCGGATCGACCCCATTCAAATGATCGCGATTTGAGCCGCTCATTGTCTCACTTTGAGTTGGGGTTCCCGAGGTCAGCAGCCCGATCGGACAGCAATCGCCCGATGCGGAAAAGGAGAAGACCGCACCGAGGATCAAAAATCCGCGGGTTTTGGTCTATAATCGCGGAAACAGATCGACATTAAGGAGTTACCGATATGAAACGTTCGTTCGCGATTCTCGCATTTGTGCTTGCATTGGCCTTCGTCGGGATCGGTCAGGATTACACGATCCAGCAGTACCTGAACATCCGTTCGGCCTCGTCGCCGTCAATCTCGCCCGATGGAAAACGTCTCTTCTATCTGACGAACGTTTCGGGGACGTCGCAGGTATGGATGATCGAACTTCCGAATGGCGACCCGAAACAGGTGACGAGCTACGACGACAACGTATCGTTCGTTCGATTCTCGCCGAAGGGCGATCTGGTGGCATTCGGAAAAGCGCGCGGAGGGGACGAGAACGCGCAGCTGTTCGTGATGAATGCCGACGGTTCGAACGTCCGCGAGCTGACGAACGCGCCGAAGATCCGGCATAACTTCGGGGGCTGGTCGCAGGACGGCACGAAGATCTACTATGCGTCGAACCGTCGCAACGCCCAGTATTTTGATATCTATTCGATGACGGTCGCGGACGGAACCGAGACCCTGCTGTACCAGAACGACGGATCGAACTCTTTCGCGGCCGCTTCTTCCGACGGTCGGCGGATAATTGTTTCACGTTCGGGCACTGAGCTAAGTCTCGACAACAATCTTTACCTGTTCGACGCTCAGACGAAGACCGAAACGCTCCTGACACCGCACAAGGACGCGAGCCAGTTCGGCGATGTCGAGCTGTTGCCGGATGGCGACTCGCTGCTTTTCACGTCAAACAAGGACCGTGAATTCTCGGTGATGACCCAAATGGACAACCTTTGGCCGAAGGGACGCCCGACACCGTTCGTCATCCGACCGGAAGAGAATTGGGACGTCGAGGGGATCGCATTTCCAAAGTACGGATCGCAGTTCGCCTACACGCTCAACCGCGAAGGATTCTCGGAACTTCGCCTGCGTCGTTACGAGGTCAACGGCAAACCGTTGATCACCAATATCCTGCCCGACGAGACGACCGTCAAACTGCCGGCCCAGGGGATCGTCGGCGGACTGAATTTCTCGGAGAACGGCTCGAAACTTGTGTTCACCTTCAACTCGGCGAAGAACAATTCGGATATCTGGCTCTACGACGTCGAATCGAAAGCGCTGACGCAGGTCACGAAGAGCGATCGGGCGGGGATCGATCCGAACACGTTCGCGAGTCCGGAACTGATCAAATACAAGAGTTTCGACGGCCGCGAGATTTCGGCTTGGTACTACATTCCGTCGGCGCGCGGGACCGCGAACCCGCAGACCAAGCCGACGCCAAAACCGGGAAGCATCGAGGAGAAGGTCGCGAAGGTCAAGGAAGAGGTCAAAAAGGTCTACGAAGATTGGTCGAAAAAGAACCTGCCGGGACTTGTGGGAGTGCGCAATCTGCCGGTCATCGTCAGCGTCCACGGCGGTCCCGAGGGCCAGGAGCGGCCCGGGTTCAATCCGCTGTACCAGTATTATCTATCGCGCGGCTATGCGATCCTCGCGACGAATGTCCGCGGGTCGACCGGATACGGCAAGACGTTCACGCACCTCGACGACGTCCGGAAGCGCGAGGATTCGGTCAAAGATCTCGCGTTTGCCGTCGATTGGCTGAAGAGATCGGGCGGCGCTGATCCGAAGCGGATCGCCGTGATGGGCGGAAGCTACGGCGGCTATATGACGATGGCGGCGATCACGCTCTACCCCGACCTTTGGGCGGCGGCGGTCAACACCGTCGGGATCGTGAACTGGGAGACATTTCTCAAGAACACCTCGGGCTACCGCCGCCGGCAGCGCGAGGTCGAATACGGGATGCTCGACCGCGATCTCGAGTTCCTGCGGTCGATCTCGCCGATCGGCAAGGTCGACAAGATCAAAACGCCGCTTTTCGTAATTCACGGAAAGAACGATCCGCGGGTTCCGTACACCGAGGCAGAGCAGATCGTGAAGGCGCTGCGCGACCGCGGCGCGACGGTCGAATACAAGCTGTTCGACGACGAAGGCCACGGGATCTCGAAGCTCAAGAACCGGCTCGAGCTTTACCCGCAGGTCGCCGAATTCCTCGATAAGCACTTGAAAGGCCCAAAGAAGTGAGAATGCCGCCAAAGGACCGTGCTTTCCGCCAACGGCAGGCTCCGACGGGTCCTGGACGACAGGAGCGTTCGGCCTTTTTGCGCGATCCGGTCGATTTCGCTACAATCTTTCATTTGGTTTAATCTGGAAACTTTTAACTGAGGGAAGCTATTAAATTATGTCGAATGTTTCAATAACCGTTGCCAAGGGCGACGGCATCGGCCCGGAGATCATGGATGCGACGCTCCACATCCTGAAAGAAGCGGGCGCGCGGATCGATATCGAAGAGATCGAGATCGGTGAAAAGGTCTATCTGAGCGGGAACAGCGCCGGAATTGCTCCGGAATCTTGGGAAAGCCTGCGCCGCACGAAGGTCTTCCTGAAGGCGCCGATCACGACCCCGCAGGGAGGCGGCTTCAAGTCGCTGAACGTTACGGTCCGCAAGACCCTCGGGCTGTATGCCAACATCCGTCCGTGCGTTTCTTATCATCCGTTCATCAAGACGAAACATCCGGTGATGGACGTGGTCATCGTCCGCGAGAACGAAGAGGACACGTATGCCGGCATCGAGCATCGCCAGACCGATATGGTCGAGCAGTGCCTCAAACTGATCTCGCGTCCGGGCTGCGAGAAGATCGTCCGCTACGCATTCGAGTACGCGGTCGCCAACAACCGCAAGAAGGTGACGGCGTTTATGAAGGACAACATCATGAAGCAGACCGACGGTCTGTTCCACCGCGTCTTCAACGAGATCTCGGCCGAATACCCGTCGATCGAGGCCGAACATTGGATCGTCGACATCGGCGCCGCGAAAATGGCCGACACGCCCGAGAACTTCGACGTCATCGTGATGGAAAACCTCTACGGGGACATCCTCTCGGACGTTGCGGCGCAGATCGCCGGATCGGTCGGACTCGCCGGATCGGCGAACATCGGCGAGCATATCTCGATGTTCGAGGCGATCCACGGCAGCGCGCCGCGCCGCGCGGGCCAGAACCTGGCGAATCCGTCGGGTTTGTTCCTCGGCTCGATCCTGATGCTCAACCATATCGGACAGCAGGACGTCGCCGAACTTGCGCACAACGCGTGGCTTCGTACGATCGAGGACGGCGTCCACACGTACGACATCTTCAAGGACGGCGTTTCGAAGGAAAAGGTCGGGACCAAGGAATTCGCGGAAGCGGTCGTCGCGCGTCTGGGCCAGAAGCCGGAGACACTCAAGGCGGTCGAGTACAAGAAGGCGGAAGCGATCCAAGGCGAGCCGAAGCCGATCTACACGGTCCGCGAGCCGGCCAAAAAGGAACTCGTCGGCGTCGATGTGTTCCTGCATTGGTGGAATGGCAAGTTCTATGGCGCTGGCAATGATCTCGGTCCGAAGCTCGAGGCCGCGGCCAACGGCGACGGCCTGAAGCTCGTGATGATCTCGAACCGCGGTACGAAGGTCTATCCGAAGGGCTTCGAGGACACTTTCTGCGTCGATCACTGGCGTTGCCGCTTTATGTCGGACAACGGGGACGAGTTGATCTCGCACGAGCAGATCATCCGCCTGCTGTCGCGCATCAACGCTGCCGGTTTCGACTTCATCAAGACCGAGCATCTCTGCAAGTTCGACGGAGTCGCGGGATTTCAGCTCGGACAAGGACAGTGACGTTTTGGATTTGGGACTTGGGATTTTTTGGATTTTGGATTGGGGTTTCGGGAGACCGGAACCCCTTTCCATTTGGAATTTTGGATTTGGGAATTGGGGTTTCGGGAAGCCGTAAAGCCAATTGATTTTGAACTGGGATCGGGACGGTTGGCTTCGCAATTTCTTGTTTGGAGTCCCGCCT
>CAZARD010000049.1:0-11286 GCA_964487505.1 uncultured Blastocatellaceae bacterium
GATTCCAGGGATTCCAGACCGGCAAAGTTGAAAGTTTGCCATAGTTTAGAACCCGTAGGACGCGGAAATCAATGGGATCTGGAATCCTGGAATCTGAAATCCTGGAATCTGGAATCCTGGAATCTGGAATCCTGGAATCTTGGAATCTGAAATCCTGGATTCTGGAATGACAGCACTTTTGTCCCGAATGCTTGAATTTCGGACTTTGAATCCGTGATGATTGACGTATGAAACGATTTGCAGTTATCGGCATCGGACATTTCGGAGCGACGACCGCGCGGGCTTTGTTTGAGTCGGGTGCAGAGGTCGTGGCCATCGACAACGACAGGGAAACGATCCAGGATGCCGCGGATTTCTCGACGCAAGCGATCTATGCGGACGCGACCGACAAGCGCGCGCTCCATTCGCTCGGACTCGAAGACGTCGACGGCGCGATCGTCAGCCTCGGCGAACGGATGGACGTCATCACGCTCGTCGCGCTCCACCTTATCGAATTGGGGGTTCCTTATACTTGCGTCAAGGCGCTGTCGGAAGATCACGCGAAGATTCTGAAGGCGATCGGCGTCAACGAGATAATTCACCCTGAAGAAGAATCGGCGGTCAGGCTTGCTCGGCGACTGGCGCTGAACAACGTGATCGATTTCCTTCCGATCCTCGCCGATTATTCGGCCGTCTCGCTGCGCGCGTCGAACGGGATGACCGGCCGGAAGATCGGCGATCTCGAATCAAAGGACATTCAGATCGTCGCGATCCAACATCCGGACGAGAAGCACCCGACGCTCGTTCCGGCCGAATCGGAAACGATCCGCGATGGAGACATCCTGATCGTGATCGGCGAAAACGAGCTGATCACCAAGTTCACGGAGAAGTACTGCAGAGAAACGTGATCCCCGCAACGGTTCGGTTGATAATCAAATAGCCGCCCGCCACGCAACAACGTTCGTAGGCGAGTCCATCGTGTAGGCCGTCAGTCCGCGTTCAACGAATTTGCCGGTCCGCGGTTCCATCGCCTCGACCATATCGTATTCCTCGTTGAATCCGCAGATCACGTTCACGTGGTTCCCATTTGCGTACGCATCGTAAAATCCGATAATGATCGGACCGCGCTCGTTGAGCGCCCATTTGACATCCCACGATTGTAGCGCCGGCTGTTCGCCGGCTGCCAGTCCCCACATCGGTTGGCGCAAAACCGCGATCAGTTCGTGCTTTTCGAGTACCCCGTAGTTGCTGTTCCCGACGCCGTATTTCAAACCGGTTGTCGAATCGCTTTCGTACATCTTCTTTATGTCGGCCTGTTGGCGTATCACTTCCTGAGCGATAGCTTTCGAAGGATCAACGACCTTCATATACCACTCGAGGCACGCCGCCCAGCAACCGTTGACGTGCGCCTGTTTGATCGGTTTGACCTTTTTGAACTTGTTCTTTACGAATCCCATAATTGCCTTCGTCCTCCGAGAAGAATTGACGCCATTGATGGACCGTTTTGCCAAAAAAGAATGCGGCGGCGCTCACTTCTCGATCGAGCACTCCGGTTTTCGCGCGATCCATTCGGAACGCTTCGGGGTAAGCCTCAGAATATCGACCGGCGGGCCGACGTACTCGGCGCGCGCCTCGATCTGGACCTCGACGAGTTTCCGTGCCCCGACCGCGAGTCCCTGATCCCAAAAGCCCTTCGTCTCCTCCGAGAGGCCGTAGATGGCTTCCGTCTCGCCGAGAAGGCGCGTTACGATCTCGCCCTTGCAGCCGGGGCCGCAATCGTCTTTCGTGACGATCACCCCCGACTTCCCGTCCGGCCTGACCCCGAACTTGAACAATCTGACGAGAATGAAGGGCTTCGACCGTTCGAATCCGGCGATGACGATCCGCAAAAACGTCTTGCCCTCGATCTTTTCGCGGAAGGTCACGGGGCTTCCGGTCTTGACGGTGCGCAATTCGGGTTCGAGTTTCGCCAAAAGAACCTTGACCGCCGCATCCGTTTTGGCCGCGGCGCCAAGCCGTTTGCGTTCGGCGAGCGCGGCGGCGAAGATCTCGGGCACGCTGAACCCGGATTCGGCGTCGCGCGCGAAGCCCGCATACGCAAAAGCCAACCCGCCCGCCTCGACGATCTTGCAGGCCGTCCCGCCCGTCGGTTCACCGAGCGTGTTCGTGACCTTGCTGTCCGCCGCGATGACGATCTCCTTCTTCGATCTGACGGCGACGATCGTCGTCGCGCCGCAGGTCGCGGCAAGGAGCAAGACCGATGCTATCGTTCGGATCATCATTCCCTGACAAAAAGGTTCAATTCATCGTCGTTGCCGGGAAGGGTTACGCGCTCAAGGAACTTGAATTCGAGTTTTCCGAGCAGCCTGATCGAACTCTCGTTGTTAGGCGTCGTGATCGCCATAACCTTCCTTATCCCAAGCACGTCGCGGCCGTAATTAAGGACGCCGGCGGCTGCTTCAAAGGCAAAGCCGCGGCCCTCGAACTGCGGCAGGAACGCGAAGCCGATGTCCGGGTCGTCGAGCCCTTCGCGGCGCACGAACCCGCAGATGCCGACCGGGGTCCGGTCAGTTCTCAGTTCGACCGCATAGAGCCCAAACCCGTGATCACGGTAGCTTTGCCGATAACGGTTCTCTACGAAATCGCGCGCGTCGGCAACGCTCCTGACGCCGCGGTCGCCGATAAAGCGGATGAACGACGGCTGATTGAGAAGGTCGAAGATGAACTCGCCGTCGGCCTCCGCGTCTAGTTCGCGAATGATGAGGCGCTCGGTCTCAATAAGATGGCATTCGGGCTCAGCGTACGACAAACAAGTAAATGAAAATTGATATGTGAAAATTGACCGTCAAACGACCGCTTCACCGCTTTCCGTCTGCTGGCGGGCGTGGTACGACGATCGCGTCAGCGGCGACGATTCGACGTGCTTGAAGCCGAGATCGAGTCCGATCCGCTTCCATTCGGCGAATTCCTCAGGTGTCACGTAGCGTTCGACCGGAAGACGCCGCTCGTAAGGCTGTAGATACTGGCCGATCGTCATAATGTCACACGAGACCTTTCTGAGATCGCGCATCAGATCGACGACCTCCTCGAATTCCTCTCCGAGACCGGCCATGATCCCGCTCTTCGTCAGCATCTGCGGGAACTCGGTGTCGCGAAACCGGGCGGCGCGATCGAGAAGTTCGAGAGTCTGCTCATACTGCGCATCGGGCCGCACGCGCCTGTAAAGCCGCGCGATCGTTTCGGTGTTGTGATTGAGAACGTCGGGCCGCGCTAAGAGAACGTTGTTCAACGAATCCTCGTCGCCGTTGAAGTCCGGGATCAAAACCTCGACCCTGCATTTCGGGTTCAGCTCGCGAATCTTGGTGATCGTTTCGGCCCAGTGCATCGAGCCGCCGTCGGGAAGATCGTCACGGTTGACCGAAGTGATGACCGCGTGGGCAAGATCGAGATGGGCGACGGCTTGCGCCACGTTCGAGGGTTCTTCCGGGTCGAGATCCATCGGCTTGCCTTTGTTGACGGCGCAAAAGCCGCAGTGCCGCGTGCAGGTGTCGCCGCCGAGCATGAAGGTCGCGGTCCGGTCGGTCCAACACTCGAAAATGTTCGGACAGCGCGCCTCCTGGCAGACCGTATGGAGGTTCAGTCCCTCGATCAGCTTGAGCACCGCGTTCTGGTTCGTCGGATCGCCGAGTTTGATCCGGAGCCAGTCCGGTTTCGGCAGTCTTTCACGCTTCTTGCGCGAAACGAACTTCTGGATCAGCGCTTTTTCTTCGATCATAAATCACCCCGTGAAACGTAAATGATAACATTTCGACGGCGTGTGAAGGAAAGCCCGAGGTTCAAACGACCCGGCAGGTCGCGCGGCCGAGGACGTCCTCCGGCCGCAGTGCGCCGAATGACCGGCTGTCGGTGCTCTCAAGGGCGTTGTCGCCGACGAGGAAGTAACGGCCGTCGTCGAGTATCTCGGCGACGCGCTTGATGATCCTGACGCTCGATTTGAACGGATGGTTCGCGAGGACGATATCGCCGACCCGAACCTTGTCGTGCGGATTGATCAGGACCCGGTCGCCGTCCCGCAGCGCCGGGTACATCGAGTCGCCCTCGATCGCGAAGATCTCGCGCCAACCGAGGAGATAGGCGATCTTTTCGAACCAATCGACTTCCGGCAGCGAATTCATCCGAGCCCCGCCCCGATCAGGCCGCCCACGTCGTGAGCCACGCGGCGAAACTCATCCACGCATCGGTGCCGGAAACGATGAGCCGGACGGGATACGACACGATCAGCAACAAGGCTCCCGCAACGTAGATCCGATTGAAGCTGCCGGTGCGGAAGCGGTCGTAGAGGAGAAACGCGATCGCAAGCAGCGACGGGACACCGAAAAAAACAAGCGGCCCCGCGCTCAGAACGAATTCGAACGGGAAACGCCCGATCGCCGGAGGCAGAAAATTCAGCGCCGTCAGCAGCATCAATCGTTTGTGATCCGCCGGGCGCTTGCGAAGATAAACCGCGCCGCCAAGGAAGATGCCGAAAAGTATGACATCAACGACCGGAACGATCATAAACGCCAGCGGCGGTATCCCGGGCGGCGTAGCGTTCGACCCGAATTTCGCCGCCGCGACGCCGGTCAAAAACCCGGTGGCGATGATCAACGCTCCGATGGCGACGCCCAGCCAGCCGAGCGTCATATGGAGCCCGACGCGCTTCGAGCGTATGAGCCACGTCTGGACGACGAACAGCACGATCCACGCGCTCATCGAGAAACCGTGGATATGCACCAGCGTCGACGGGATCGGCGGTGATGCGAAGAATTGTTTCAAATAGTAGGTTCGCGAAAAACCGATGACGACGATCAGCGGGAACAGGACGGCGACCAGTCCGAAGATCGCCCGTTCGTACGCTCTTCGATCAAAGCCGGGATTTGCAGCCATTTTGATAACTCCGGGTGTCTCCGAGGCCCGGGAACTGCCGGCTTCGGTGGTTTTCGTCCGGGACGATCCGGCGATAAGCAACAAAAATAATGGAACGCGGACTGAAGTTCAATCCGCGATTCCGGAGGTCCGAGAGGCGGAAGGCCCAAGTCACGGCTTGCCGGACCGAATAGACCGTCCCATCGCGATAAACCTTTGCGGCGCCTGCAAACGCCGCAGCTTATCCGAGCCTCGAATTAACGACATCCCAGTTGATGTTCTCGAAGAACGATTCAATGTACTTCGGCCGATCAACCGGCGCGTAATCACGGATAAACGCGTGTTCCCAGACGTCCATCACAAGAATCGGCCGATACCCCGCGATGTTGCCTTCTTCGTGGAGCGATATCCAGTGATTCGAGAGATTTCCGTTCGTATCGGCATATGTCACGGCCCAGCCCACGCCCCTCATCTTACCGACGCTGACGAAATCGTTCTTCCAGGTCTCGTAACTCCCGAAACCCGCACTGGCAGCCTTCGCGAAAGCCGATTCCGTGGCCGCATCGCCGGTTCCGTGCTTTTGCATATTATCGAAATAGTACTCGTGCAGAACCATCCCGTTGTACTCGAACCCATAACGTCTTTTGAGTTCAGAGAACGCCGCCATTTGGGTCGCGTCAAGCGATCCGGACTTCATCAGTTCAGCGATCTTCTCGTTCAACACGTTCGTGTTCGCGACGTAGCCTTCGTACAATTTGAAATGCATCGCCAACGTTTCGTTTGAAATCCCGGTCAGATCACTGAGATCCCAGGTCTTCGGTTTATATATAGTGTTCAGTCCCATAAAACTCCCCCTTCCTTAAATTAGTTCGTTATTCCTCGGGTCTTCCCCCGGCGTCGATTCCCTCTACGCTTGCCTGCCTCATCACACGGACGTGAAGATCGTCGTGAAGGCGGACCTGACACGAAAGGCGAGTGTGATCACCAAGATCTGACTTCGACGCGAGGATCGCGTGCTCAGCCTCGCCGATCTCGCCCGGGTCGCCGGACAGGATCTCGACGCGGCAAGTCGTGCAACGCGCGTTTCCACCGCAACGATGAAGAATATCGACGCCATTGTCCTCAAGACAGAGCACGAGTTTGCGACCCGCTTCGGCTTCGAACGCAACCCGACCGGTCGCGGTTTCCGCAGTTATCTTCGGCATAAAAACTGTTGTGAAACTCCTTGTTCTTGATCGAAAAACTTTAATAATGACTTTGGCATACTTCGGATCAAATTTCCAAGCCCGACAAAGTCAGCGGACCGGAAAAACGCCCCGCAGATCAAAGTCGTGCTTGTCGCCGGGATAAAGCACCTTTTCGAGGAAAAGTCCCGAGGGCGGCGCCGTGTATTTCGCGGGCACGTCAGAGGCATACTTGATGAGGCGCTCGAACCCTTCGTATCCGAGATTGCCGCGGCCGACCTCGACCAGCATCCCGGTGATGCGCCGGACCATCTTCCAAAGGTAGTGGCTGGCGCCGATACGAAAGCAGATCAGATCGCCGTCGACGAAGATCGAAGCGTGTTGGACGGCGACTATGGTCGACTGCGTCTTGCCTTCTTCCTTCTCACAGAACGAAGTGAAATCGTGTTTGCCAACGAGGCTCGAGGCGGCGATCCGCATCGCATCGGGGTCGAGCCGGTCCTTGATCCACCAAACGAAATTCTTGCCGAAGGCGGTTCGGCGGGTCGAGATCTGATAAAGATAGAAGCGCATAAAGGCATCTCGCCTTGCGTCGAAGCCGACGGCGACGTTCGTCACCTTCTTGATGTTGATGTCGTGCGGCAGGAGGTCGTTGAAGCCTTCGCGGATCTGCCGCGGCGTGACGTTGACCGTGAGTTCCGACGCCCTGAGATGCGCGATCTGCGACATCGCGTGAACGCCGGCATCGGTCCGGCCGGAGCCGCCGATCTCGACACGCGACGCGAAAAGCTCACGGGCGGCGTTCATCAGCTCGCCTTGGACGGTCTTCGCGTTGTGCTGGATTTGCCAGCCGCGATAACGTGTCCCTTCGTACTCGATCTCGAGTTTCCACGTGACGGTTGGTTCCATCCGCGCCGGGCCGCGTCGTTCCTTCGGGTTTGGTCTGCGCATAAGCTACTAATCTTAAGCCACGGCGATCGATTTTGAAATTTGTCAGACGCGGCAGACGGACAATATACTTGACGGCTATGGCAATACTTGTGACCGGCGGCGCCGGGTATATCGGGAGCATCGTCGCCGACGACCTGCTGGCGCGAGGAAACGAAGTTGTCGTCCTCGACAATCTGATGCGCGGCCATCGCGCCGCCGTGCCCGCCGAAGCCGCCTTCTACCGGGGCGATGTCGGCGACCGCACGATCGTCAAACGGATCTGCGACGAACACGAGATCACAGCGGCGGTCCATTTCGCGGCGGTTGCGTACGTCGGCGAATCGGTCGAAAGGCCGGAGCTTTATTACCGTCTGAACACCGCCCAATCGGTCGAACTGATCGATCAGCTTCGGGAATGCGGCGTCAGGCATTTCGTATTCTCCTCGACCTGCGCGACATACGGCGAACCGCAGCATATCCCGATCGATGAACTTCATCCGCAACGTCCGACTAACCCGTACGGATGGTCGAAACTGTTCATCGAACAGGCGTTGCGCGATTTCGACCGGGCACACGGAGTGCGCTTCGTCGCGCTGCGCTATTTCAACGCTTGCGGTGCCGCGCCCGAAAAGGGCGAGCTTCACGATCCGGAGACGCATCTCATCCCATTGATCCTCGACGCGGCGATCGGAAAACGTCCGACGATAACGGTCTTCGGCGACGATTATCCGACGGCCGACGGCACGTGCGTTCGCGATTATGTCCACGTCTCCGACCTCAGCGAAGCCCATATCCTCGCGCTCGACCATCTTGCGGCCGGCGGCGGATCGGAGTTCTTCAATCTCGGAAACGGGAACGGTTTCTCGGTCAATGAGGTGATCGACGCCGCGCGTCGCGTAACGGGAATGCCGATCGAGGTCACGATCGCCCCGCGGCGCGAGGGAGATCCGTCAACGCTCGTCGCAAACGCGGCGCGTGCGCGCAACGAGCTGGGCTGGGACCCGAAATTCACGGACATCGAATCGATCATCGAAACGGCCTGGCAGTGGCATCGTTCCGAAGGATTCGAAAAACTCGCCGCTACCGCCCGATCTTGACCTTTTCGCGGTACTGGTTGATGGCGACGTAAACGACCTCGGCCTCGGTCACGCGCACGATCTGCCCCTGGGATCCGAACCGTTCGGATTCGACGATGACCTTGATCGAGATCGACGTATTGCCGACCTTGGTCGTCGTCGCGTAGAAGCTGACAAGATCGCCGACGAAAACCGGTTCGTGGAAGATGACCTCTTTCATCGCGACCGTGACGAATCGGTCGTGGCCCGTGTGCCGGACGGCTTCGACGCCGCCCGCGACGTCGATGTAACTGAGTATCACGCCACCGAAGATCGTGCCGTGCGCGTTCGTGTCGCGCGGCATCATCGTCAGCCTGATCGCCGCGTTCCGCAGCTTCTGTGGTTCTTCGTTTTCCATAATTGCGTTTGCGATGTTCGCCGCCCACGGATCGCGGTCTCAGTGCCTGAGGTCCCAATCACGGACCGCGGCGCGCAGATCGTTCAAGTGATGATCAAAGAAATGTCCGCAGTTCTTGAACCAAACCAGTTCCGTCTCGGTGTTTTCCGCCACTTGCGCGACGAGTTCCCTGACGTGTTCGAGCGCGCCGAATTCGTCGCGATCGCCGTGAACGAACAGTACCGGCTTGCGGGCCCGCGCCAGAAAATCGAAATCGTCGTACTTGTCGACCGGCGTCCCGATGCTGATCAGTCGCGCCACCCGACCGTCATCGATCCCGACCTCGTTGCCGATCCGCGATCCGAACGAAAACCCCGCAAGCGTGATCGGAGATCCGGGGAAATTCGCGCTCAGAAAATCCAATGCGTCTCGGACATCCTGTTTCTCCTCGGTTCCGTGATGCTCGCCGCCGGACAAACCAACGCCCCGGAAATTGAAACGCAACGTCACAAGTCCGGCATCGACCAATCCGGCCGCGGCGCGAAACGCGACCTTGTTGTGCATCGAGCCGCCGCCGAGCGGATGCGGATGACACACAAGCGCCGCGCCGCGCGGCACGCCGGCCGGTTCCTTCAAGATCGCCTCGAGCCTGCCGACGGCAGCCGGAATGAACAGATTTCCCTGCGGGTACATAAGCGAAACAACGATTTTAGGCGGCGGAATATCGATTTGCAAACAGTTGGTTGAAACGCATTTCGGGACATTCGGTTTCGGCCCGAATTTTGGTAGAATTTCTCGTTTGTCAGAGCGTTCGACAACGATCTCAAATGGAAGAGCAAAACATCGAGAACAAAACGGCCGAAACCGTGTCGGTGCCGGCGAAGCTGACGTGGCGCCAATGGCTTGAGACCGATGCCGCGGTCCGGCTTGTTTATCTGATCTTCGGATTTCTGGTCATCGTGCTTCTGATGACCCGTTTGCAGTTCACGACCGAAGCGATCTGCTGCGGCGATTGGGACGGCTATTACCATATCGGCTGGAGCCAGGAGCTCTGGAACAGCTTCAAATCGGGACATTGGCTGCCGACATTCAAATGGCTGCCTCTGACGGTCCTCGCGCCCGACCAATACGCCGACCATCATTTTCTCTTTCATCTTCTTCAGATCCCGTTCCTGTGGTTCTTCGAGCCGGTGATGGCGGCAAAGGTCGCGGCCGTCTTTTATGCCTCGATCGCGATCTTTTCAGTCTTCTGGCTGATGTACCGTTACGGCGTCGATTACTTGCTGATCTGGTTGCTTGCGCTGCTGACCTGCGCCAATCCGTTCTTTTATCGGATGAACATGGCGAAGGCGCCGCCGCTAACGATCATCATCTCCGTCATCGGCATTTACCTGCTTTTCGAACGGAAGTACGTCTGGCTGATGCCGCTGATGTTCGCGTTCGTATGGACGTACAGCCTTTTCCCGCTGCTGTTGATCGCGGCGTTCATCTGGACCGTGATCATCGCCTGGAACGAGACGCGGTTCGAATGGCGCCCGCTCGCGTACACCGGTGCGGGAATGGTGCTCGGGAACGTGATCAACCCGTATTTCCCGCAAAACCTCGGACTTTTCGCGGAACATTTCATCACGAAGATCAAGATCGGGACCGATTTCGCCGTTCCGGTCGGAGGCGAATGGTATCCGTACACGGGGCAGGAACTCCTGACGCACTTCCCGATCGCGTTGGTCGCGATGCTCATCGGCTATGTTCTCTTTGCGCCGAAGAAAGGCAAACTGCCGGAGAAGTCGACGTTTTTCCTGATGTTCGTGACGATCCTTCTGATGTCGCAGTTCCGGTCAAAGCGATTCGCCGAGTATTTTCCGCCGTTCGCGATCCTTTTTGCGGCGTTCAGTTGGAAGGAATTCCTAACGCCCGCGGTGGCCGAACTTCCGGATCATTTTAGGCGCGATATCGAACCGTTTCTGGACGTTGATAAGCCCTCGCAACGCGAAAGCGTTCTGCAAACGCTTAAGACTGCCGGCCTTTGGGTTCTCGGCTTGATCCTCGGCGGAGTGATGTTCTACAACTTCATCGGAATCGACCTGAGCACGAATGAAAGGATTCAGAAGACGCCTTGGCTGAGTTGGCTCGCGAGCATCAAGCAGGTCGGCTTGCTGAGCGATATCCGTAGCAACGAACCGAACGACAAGTACTCGCGGGCGATGGCCTGGGCGAACGAGAACATTCCCGAGGGCGACCGCATCTTCAACGCCAACTGGGACGATTTCCCGAAGATGTTCTATTTCGACCGCAAACACGCGTATGTTTACGGCCTCGATCCGAATTATCTTTATTCCAAGAATCCCGAGCTGTACAAGGATCTGACGGACATCACTTCGGGACGCGTCGAGGAGGCCGGACCGATGATCGTCGACAAGTTCGGCACGCGTTGGGTGATGACGGACGCCCGAGAGAACGAGGACATGGTCGCAAAGCTGCTCGAGAGCGGCTGGGCCGATATGGTCTATGAGGACGACGAGGCGCGCTTTCTGAAGATTCGCGACCAGAAAGGAGAGATCCCGAAGGACGCGGTCGACGATTCCCCGCCGACACCGGAAGAGCAGAAGCAGCTCGACGAGATGGAACGCAACGAGGCGCTGAACGCAAATTCCCCGGCGAACGACGACGAAGAAAAACCGTGATCGCATTTGGGATTTCGGATTGGGATCGTGACTGGAGCGCAACCGTCCCGGTTGCAATGAGCGCATCGCGCGAACCGGGGTATGATCGGGCGGTATTCGGAACTCCCGAATGAGCTGGTCCGGAATCCTGGAATCTTGTAATTCCTGGAATC
>CAZARD010000049.1:11386-21414 GCA_964487505.1 uncultured Blastocatellaceae bacterium
CTGGAATCCTGATCTGCGCCGAAACAAACGTGATGAAACCGACAATGCTCACAATTTGCCTGTTCCTCGCGGCCGCGTGCCAGCCCAACGAGTCGATACTCAAGTCGACTCGGAACGACGCCCCGACCGCGGCGCCGAATGCGACGCTCGCGCCGCGGAAGACATCGTTCGAACAGGACCTCGCGGATATGAAGGACGCCGGTTTCGATTACATCTTCGTCCTGCGCCGAAAGGACGGCAAGCCGTTCGATGACGAGGACCGGAGATTCCTCCGCGAATCGATGCCGTTCGAGATCAATCGGCGTGTTTCGAGCGACGACGGAAAGGCTTTTATCTTCGGCTCGGGTTTCGCAATCGAAGCGAAAAGCATAGAATTGTGGCGAAAACGATTCGTCGTCGATGACCAATCGAAACCGATCGAAGTGAAAAACCAACGCTGAGAGGTCATAATCGCGATGCCGGACAAAAAGATGCGGGAAATGCGGCAGACAGCGAGGCGGGTCTTCGTTGATCCGTCCGCGCCGCCGATGCGTTCGATCATCCGCGTCGTCTTCATATTCATCGTCGGCCTGATCGCGATCGGCGGTCTCGGCTACCTTATCTATCAGATCCGGAGTCTGATCTTTATGGTCATTCTGTCGATCTTTTTCGCATACCTGATCGACCCATTGGTTCGCCTCATCCGTCGGCCGTTCAAGGAACGGAATCTAGACAAGATAATGCCGCGGCCGCTCGCGATCGGAATTGCCTACATCGTCGTTTTCAGCATACTCGGGGTCGCCGTCTCCTACCTTGCGCCGCGTGTCGCGGACCAGGCGCGGCAGTTCGCGGGAAATGTCCCGATCTATGTGCAATCGGCGCAGTCGAGCCTGACGCGGATCGCGACGCGATACGAGAATTACAAGATACCGAAGGAATTCCAGGAACAGATCACGACAAAGATCAACGAACTCGGCGGTACGCTGGCGGAAACTATCACTACATTTCTGGGAACGGTCGCGTTCGCGATCGTCTCGTATCTCCCGTGGCTGATCCTTATCCCGATCCTTTCCTTCTTTTTCCTGAAGGACGTCAATCTGTTCCGTGTCTCTTTCCTGCGAATCTGGCCGTCTGGCCGTTGGCGGGCCCGGGCCGAATCACTGCTTTCCGACGTCAACACGACGCTCGCGGCATACACGCGCGCACAGATGATCTCGTGCGTGCTGATCGGTATAATCTGCACGACCGGGTTCTACGCGTTCGGCCTCAACTATGCTTTGCTGCTTGGGATAATTGCCGGGATCCTCGAGTTTATCCCGTTGATCGGACCGTTGACGATCGGGATCGCGGCGACGACGGTCGCGGGCGTATCCGATTCGCCTCGGACGGCGGCCTACGTCGCGGTCTTTCTGATCGTGCTCCGTGTCATCCACGATTACGTGACGTATCCGAGGATCGTGCGCGAAGGCATACATCTGCATCCGCTGGCGATCATCATTTCGGTCCTGGCCGGAGAGCAGATCGCGGGGATTGCCGGCGTTTTCCTGTCGATCCCGCTCGTCGCGCTCGCGACGGTCTTTTACAGGCACGTGCTTGAGCACAGCGGTTCGTCGGGCATCTTCTCGGGATGGCTGGAAGCGAGACCGGCGGCTTCCCCGGAGGAAGAGGATCGAAAATGAGCGGACAGGCTATTGCTCGCTTTTTGCGCTGTCAAGTATCCGCCGTATGAGATAGAACTTGCGCAATCCCAAATCCCAAATCAACCCCGTCCCAAACGTTGAAGATCGTTACGGCAAATTGGTGCGAACGAAACAGCAGCTTCCATTCGGACAAGCGGATTCCGGCTCCTTGAGAGCTTGTGTCAAAACTCCGATTTGTTTTCGGCTTTATGACTTGCCACTAGCTTCAGCTAGTGGATCGAGATTCAAACTTGACTTCGGCTTTAGCCGAATTATTTGGCTAAAGCCAAGAAAATCTCGGGGTTGCGTTGCCCACTAGCTGAAGCCAGTGGCAATTCATAAGAAGAAAAGCCGCTTGATTGTGATCTATGAACTCAAAACTTCTGAAGGTTTTGACACGGCTCCTTGAGCGTGCGAAGCACGCGACGTAACGATAGCACCACGTGGAGCGAAGCGGAACGTGGTGTGTCGGAGCCGGTTTTCGCAGTAGCGTGCGGAGCACGCTCGTTGATCGAATCCCAAATCCCAAATCCGAAATCCCAAATCCGTCTAGTATCCGGTCGCGTTGTGGATCAACAGTACGATCAGGTAGGCCATCGCGGCAATAAGTCCGGACATCGGAATCGTCAGGACCCAAGCCCAGACGATCTTGCCGGCAACGCCCCATTTGACCGCCGAAAGACGTTTCGTCGCGCCGACGCCGACGATCGCGCCCGTAATGGTATGGGTCGTCGATACCGGAATCCCGAAGTGGGTTGCAATCGCGAGAGTGATCGCGCCGCCCGTTTCCGCGCAAAAGCCACCGACCGGCTGCAGTTTGGTGATCCGCGAGCCCATCGTTTTGACGATTCGCCAACCGCCGGTCAGCGTCCCGAGCCCGATCGCGGTATGTGCCGAAAGCACCACCCAAAGTGGAATGTCGGGCAGTTTCCCGCCGGGGCCTTTGGCAAGGAATCCGCCGGCGACCAGCACCGCCGTGATGATCCCCATCGTCTTTTGGGCGTCGTTGCCGCCGTGGCCAAGCGAGTAGAACGCGGCCGAAAAAAGCTGGCCGACGCGGAAGAAACGGTCGACCTTCGAAACCGGAGCCTTGCGCAACGACCAGAACACGGTCAGCATCAGGGTCAAACCCAGGGTCAGCCCCATCAACGGCGCGCCCACGATGAACGTCAGGGTCAAGTACCAGCCCGCCGGAATGATGACGCTCGTGCCGCCGGTGCCGACGATCATCGAGGCGCAGATCGCGGCGCCCGCGTAGCCGCCGATAAGCGCGTGCGAACTCGAGGTCGGAAGACCGAGCCACCACGTGATCAGGTTCCACGTGATGACCCCGATCAAACCGGAGAGAAGCACGTAAAGATGCAGAGTTTCCGGGATCGGAGTCAGATCGACCATGCCGCCGCCGATCATCTTGGCAACCGCCGTACCGAAAACCACAAATGCGATAAAATTGAAAAATGCCGCCCAAACGACGGCGACGCCGGGCGAAAGCACGCGCGTCGACACGACGGTCGCGATCGAATTCGCCGCATCGTGCATACCGTTCGTATAGTCGAAGATCAACGCGACCGCGATGATGAAGATAACAAGAACTGTTATGGGCTCCATATTTCGATTTTGGATTCTGGATCTTGGAACTCGGATTCAGATGTGACCGAATCCCAAAACCAAGAACTACCTAGTTGTGCTTGAGAATTATGCTCTCGATGATGTTCGCGACGCTTTCGCAACGGTCGGTCGTGTTTTCCATGATCTCGTAGAGCTCCTTGAGCTTGATGAGATTGATCGGATTCGTCTCCTTTTGGAACAATTCGCCGATAGCGCGGAAGTAGCCGTCATCCGCCTCGTTCTCGAGCCGGTGGATCTCGACGATATGCTGGTTGATCCCGTTCGGGTCCTTGAGCAGCATCGTCGCCGAGTTGATCTCCATCGCGAGACCTTGAATGACCTTTGCCTGGTGTTTGACGTGGTCGTTGATCTCGCGGATGTCATACATCAGGATCGCGCGTGCGGCGGCGTCGATGTAGTCGCAGACATCGTCAAGCGCGACCGAAAGCGAGTAGATATCCTCGCGGTCGAACGGCGTGATAAAGGACTTGTTGAGTTTCGTCGTGATCTTGTGCGTTAGCTCGTCACAATTGTGCTCCAGGTCCTTGATGCGCCAAACGAACTTTTCGAACTGCTCGCTTTCTTCCTGAAGCATATCCACAAGCGCAGTCGCGGCTTCCTGAATCTTGCCGCCGATCTCGATAAACAGCGTGAAATACTCGTCCTCACGCGGAACAAGACTGAATCCCATCGATTTTAGGTTCTCCCTGTGTAGACTTTACTGCATTTTCTTTGTCCGGAATCCCGATCATCCAGCAATTTCGGGCTAAAAGGCATGGCCGGACCAATTGTTAATTCAGAGCATTATAGCCCGACTCGAATCAAGAAGGCAGTTTCGCGACCGGCTTTGTAACATCGATTTAACATCTGAGAGAACGGCAACATTACGGCAAACGCGGCCGTCCGCGGTCGTCATCCTAACTGAACTTTTTGGTCTTTCGGATCTAATCGGTTAAACTTTCGGAAGACACGCCCCTAACGGAGGAAAGAATGAAAAATCAAGGTTTTGGAAGGACTTTGTCGGCGATCTTCCTGGTTTTCGCGCTGGCCGCGATGCCGCTTCTCGCGATCGCACAGACGCAGATCAAGATCCCAAAGAACAAATACAAGATCGAGGACGATCAGAAACTCGGCGCCGACTACTCAAAGCAGGTCGAACAGGAGCTGCCGATCCTGAACGATCTCGAATCGACGCGTTACCTGGCCGGGGTCGGAGACCGACTCGAGGCGGGAGTCCCGACCCCGTACCGCCAACCGAGGTTCAATTGCGGCTTCAAGATCGTCAACGCCCGTGATATCAACGCGTTCGCGTTGCCGGCGTGTTATCTGTACGTTAACCGCGGGATGATCGAGGCGGCGAAGAACGAGGGCGAGATGGCGGGAGTGATGGCGCACGAGATCAGCCACGCGATGCTCCGGCACTCGACAGCGCAGATGACGCAGCAAAGCAACCCGCTCAATCAGATTCTGGGCATCGGCGCGATCCTGGGCGGAGCGATAGTGCTCGGCGAGACGGGCGCGGCGATCGGTCAGACGATCTACAGCGGTCTTTTCGTACTGCCGTACAGCCGCGAGTACGAGACGCAGGCCGACACTCTCGGCGCGCAGATAATGGCCAACGCGGGATATGATCCGCGCGATCTGGCGAACATGTTCAAGACGATCGAGAAAGCTAGCGGCGGCGGCGGCGGCCCCGATTGGTTCAGCACGCACCCGAACCCGCAAAGCCGTTACGACAACATCAACCGCGAAACGGGGTTGCTCCGTGTCTCGACCAACCCGATCAAGATCACGCGCGGTTTTGAGCGCATCCAGGCGAAGTTCCGCTCGATGCCGAAGGCGAAATCGATGAAGGAGATCGAGGACGAATACAAGAAGAACAAGCAACAGAACCAAGGTTCGATGGAAAAGGGCAAATATTCGTCGCAGGTCGCATACCCGTCTTCGCGCACCCGGGCGTACTCGTCCGGAAATTGGATCTCGATGAACGTTCCCGACAACTGGAAGGAATTTCCGGGCGAAAGTTCAGTGGATTTTGCACCGGAAGGAGCGTATGGCAATCAGGGGATCACGCACGGCGCCCTGTTCGCGCTCTCGAAGGCTTCGAGCGACGATCTCGGCGATGCGACCGAAAGCTACATCGACGGGATCCTTCAGAACAACGACTATATGGAACGTCAGGGCGGATACACGCGAACGAGGATCGCCGACCACACGGCATATTCGATCGTGCTCGCCGGCCGATCGCCGGTCACCGGACGGACCGAAGTCGCGACCGTGTACACTACTTTGCTCGGCGACGGACAACTGTTCTCGGTCGTGACCGTTGTCCCCCAGAACGAGCAAAACGCATATAGCACAGCGTTCCGAAATCTGATCCGTTCAATCCGTTTGAACGACTAGGCGGTGATTAGTGATTAGTGCAAAGTGCAAAGTTTGAACTCGTGAGATGGAGTTGTCACCGGTACAATCGCCCACTTTGCACTTTGCACTAATCACTTTGACTTGTGATCAGAATAGCCAGTTGTTTGCAATTGCCGAACTCGTTTCCCGTTCGCGGTCAGAGAGGATTGCCGGCGCCCGCCAAATTCTGATGGGACTCAAACAGTCGTGGATCGACGGCATAGCGATTTGGACGCGGTTGGAAATCGGGACGGCCTTCGTCAGCCTTTGGCATCGATGTGCTGACCTCCTGTCACGCGTGAACGCGTAACTCTTACGAATTGACAAAATGCAGAACCCCGCACGAAGTAAGGGAGCCCGATCGTGGGAACGATCGCCTGTTGGATTTGCGATTTGCTATTTGCAATTGACCTGAGATCAGAGTAGTCCGCTGTTTGCAGTGCCGAACTCGTTTCCTTTCGCGGTCAGGAAGGGTTGCTTGCGCCCGCCAACTTCCGATCGGACTCAAACCGGAGCAACAGCGACCGAAGTTGGGGGAAACACCGAGCCGGCCCAATCCCACGCTTAGGCGGGCGCAAGAAACCCTTCCCCACTGTAAATGTGAAAACGGATCGAGTTACGGATTACCGAAATCCGAATTCGCAAATCCGCGATCGCAAATGCTCCGTCGTTGCCAGTTCCGCGTATTACCCAGCTTTTTGACGGAGACACTCCTCAGAACCTAAAATCAGAACAACATCATGAACGAAAAACAATTTAGCGGACGATCCGCGATCGTGACGGGCGGAACACGTGGAATAGGCAAGGCGATCGTGCTGGAATTGGCGCGAAGGGGCTGCAACGTCGCGTTCAATTTCGCGCGCAGCGCCGACGAGGCCGAAAATCTGAAGGCCGAGATCGAGGCGCTCGGAGTCAAGGCTTTTGCGGGGCAGTGCGATGTCGCCGACGCCGAGGCCGCGGCCGAATTCGTAAAGGCTGCAACGGCCGAACTCGGGGGAATCGATTTTCTCGTCAACAATGCCGGGATCACACGCGATACGCTCATCCTGCGTATGAAAGAGGACGATTGGGATGCGGTGATCGACACGAACCTGAAGGGTGCCTGGGCGTTCTCGAAAGCCGTACTGAGGCCGATGATGAAGAACGAGAACGGCGGTTCGATCCTGAACATCGCGTCGATCTCGGGCGTCGTCGGGATGCTCGGCCAGACGAACTACTCCGCATCGAAGGCCGGAATGATCGGACTTACAAAAGCGCTCGCGAAAGAAGTCGCAAGCCGCAAGATCACCGTCAACGCTCTCGCGCTCGGGCTGATCGAGACCGAAATGGCGTCCGAGATGAACGCCGAATACCGTGAGAAGATCCTCGCGCAGATCCCGCTTGGCCGGCTCGGGAACGTCGGCGAGGTGGCCCAGATCGCGTGTTTCTTGTTGTCGGACGCGGCGCGATACATCACCGGCCAGGTGATCCAGCCCGACGGCGGCCTCGCGATGTGACCTATGGAGTATGTCAACGACGAAGATGAGCGTCCCGGATTGACGCCCGAAGAGTTCCTCGCGGAGCGGAAGCGAAGGATGCGGCGCAACTCTTGGTGGAGCCTCGCCGCGGGGTCGTTCCTCGTGATTGTCAATGTCGCCCTCGCGGCCTATATTCTCGGTTCGCCCGATATGGTCCGGGAATACGGACTCGAAGGGCGTGGGCTGCTCTCGATCCTGCTGCGGAGCATCCTTTTCTTTCTCGGCCTGTTCTTCATCGCAGGCGGAATCTGGGGGCTCTATGAAGCCCGAAGACTGACGCTCGACGACCTGATCCCGTCGCCCGAGGCGATCGAGTTCTTCCGCAAGGCCGAGGGCCACGTGCCGCTTTATTCGTACATCGTTCTCGGTTGCCTGATCGCAGTTTTCACTGCCCAGTTCGTCGTCGGCGCGGACGAGTCCGGTCAGATGCGTGCGATACCGCTGGCTGGGCTCGTCAAGCCCGATGTCATCACGAAAGGGGAATACTGGCGAGTGCTGACAAGCGGCGTGCTTCACGCAGGATTGCTCCACATTTATTTCAATTCGCAGGCATTTTTCGGATTCGGCGGGTTGATCGAGATCGTCGCCGACCGGGCGCGGATGGCGATCGTTTTCGTTTTGGCGATCATCGGCGGCGCGTTGTTTTCTACGATGTTTACCCCCGAGGGCATTTCTGTCGGGGCATCAGGCGGGATCATGGGGCTGATCGGCTATCTCGCGGTTTACGGACAGCGGCGCAAGCGTCAGTTGCCCCCCGATTTTCTGCGGAATATGCTCGTAAACATCGGATTCGTCGCGGCGTTCGGCCTTGTCGGTTATCAGTTTATCGACAATTTCGCGCATCTCGGCGGTTTGATCGTCGGCGCAGCTTACGGGTTCTTCACGATCCCGCGCGAGATAACCGACGATCCGAGAAGGATGAGCCCGTTGACGGAGGCCGCCGGAATGATCTCGATGGGAATTCTGGTCTTCATTTCGGTCTTCACGATATTGGTCATAACGGGGAATATACAGTTGTAGATTCAAGATTCAAGATCCAGATTCAAGATTCAGATTCAAGATTTCGGTCGGAAAAATAGAATCCAAAATCCGAAATCCAAAATCGAAAATCCCAAATCCGATATGCCTCGGGTAAGAGTTCATCAACACGTCAATCCGCTGGCGCCGTTCTATCGGTTCAAACCCGAACCTTTCGATCCGGCCGCGGTCTTTCGGAATCCCGGCGCGCCGCTTCATTTCGACCTCGGATGCGCGCGGGGCCGCTTTCTGCTGCGACTCGCCGCCACCGATCCGGAACGGATTTTCGTCGGGGTCGAGATCCGCGAGCCACTCGTGGGCGAGGCCAACAGGCTTGCCGAAGAGGCCGGCCTCGCAAATCTCCATTACGTATTCTGCAATGCGATGCTCGAACTCGACACGCTGCTAGCGAAGATACCGCCGGGCAAGATCGACGTTTTCACGATTCAGTTTCCCGACCCTTGGTTCAAGAAAAAGCACGCGAAACGCCGGATGGTCAATGAATCGCTGGTCAGCACTCTCGCCGAAAAACTGACCGCTGGAGGGATCGTATTCGTGCAGACCGACATTGAATTCCTCGCCGAAGAGATGTTCGGACTGTTTCGCGAGAACGGCAACTTCGATGAATTGGAGTGCGCGCCGGGACTGTTTCCGGTCAAGACCGAACGGGAGTTGGCGGTCGAAGAAAAGGGACTGCCGATTTTTCGGCGGATCTTCAGAAGCAGGGATCAGTTCAAAGTGTGTGATCAGTGCAAAGTGCAAAGTGCGAATAGTAAATCGAAAATCGCAAATCCAACAGGCGATCGCTCCCGCGATCGCCCCCCCTTACTTCGTGCGGGGTTCTGCATTTGAACCGTTACCGGAATATCGCATATCATTGCGCCGTGATCCAGATACAGAAACTCGCATGGCTTTTTCTTGCGCTCGCATTCGGCGGATCGGTCGTTTCCGCGCAATCGTTCCTGATCGTCAACGCCTCGGTGGTCGATGGCACGGGCGCGGCCGCCTTTTCCGCGAGCGTCCGGGTGAAGGACGGAAAGATCGTCAAGATCGGCTCGCTCAAGCAGAAGAAGAACGAGACCGTGATCGACGCCGGCGGCAAGGTCCTCGCGCCGGGATTCATCGATATCCACAATCATTCGGAGGACGGACTCATTGAAGAAGGCACCGCAGCGAACCAGGTCTCGCAGGGCATCACGACGATCCTTGTCGGACCCGACGGCGGCTCGCCTTATCCGATCGCGGATTACCTCGCGAAGCTGGACGGCAAGATCGGCCCGAACGTCGGCGCGTTCATCGGCCACGCCAGTCTGCGCGAACAGGTTATGAACGGCGATTACAGGCGACAGACTACGCCCGAAGAGCTGACCAAGATGCTTCTGATAATGGATATGGCGATGAAAGAAGGCGCGTTCGGGCTGTCGTCGGGCCTCGAGTACGACACCGGTTTCTCCGCTTCGACCGAGGAACTGATCGCGCTCGCGAAGGTCGCTGCGAAATACGGCGGGATCTATATGACCCATATGCGCGACGAGGAAGAAGGGCTTCTCGACGCGATCCGCGAAGCGATACGCATCGGCCGCGAGGCGAGGATCCCGGTCCAGATCTCGCATCTTAAGGCAGGCAACCGCAACGTTTGGGGCAGATCGTCCGAAGCGATCGCGCTGATCGAAGCCGCGCGCAGAGACGGACTCGACGTCACCGCCGACGTCTATCCTTACACGGCCTGGGCATCGACGATCACCGTGCTCGTTCCCTCGCGCAAGCACGACGACCGGTCGGAGGTCGAAAAGGGGCTGAACAATGTCGGGGGCGCGGACAAGGT
>CAZARD010000049.1:21514-29444 GCA_964487505.1 uncultured Blastocatellaceae bacterium
CGCGTCATCGACAACGCGACCTTCGCCGACCCGCAAAAGATCTCGACCGGAATCGAGACCGTCTGGGTAGGCGGTGTAAGAGTTTGGGAGAACGGCAAGGTGCCCGGAAATTTGCCCGGCGAGATCCTTCGGAACGGGGACTAGAAACTGTCGCTGATCCGTCCGTTGCGCATCACTTCGTCGAAATTCCGCGGCGTGACACTGATCTCGATCACTTTATCGTTCGAGCGCGTCGGGATCGTTATCGGCTTGCCGTTGATCGTCAACTTCAAGTCCACGCCGTTCTGGGTTGGGTAAGTCATTCGGAAATACTCTTTAACCGGCAAACGGTAGGTCTGCGTCGGATGGTATCAGGCCGACTTGTCCTCGCCGTCGATCTTCATCTGAGCGTAAACACTCTTCGCGGCAGTGAGTTCGAAGATATTCTTGCCGTTCGAATCGTCGCCCGTTGGCGAGAGTGACGACGAGTTGACGTTTGAGGTTTGGCCCGGTGTGCGGGACAGCCTGTCGGATTCCAGGAACAACGTCAGGTCCGTCGCGCCGGCATCGCTCAACGCCTTGAAGAATCCCTTTATCAACGATCGGCGAATCTGCTGCGGCGCGACCAGGAAGATCTGTTTCCGCGATGGATCCCTGGCCTTGAGCCGCGATACGAATTCCTGCGGCTGTCCGATGCCGCCGATCGACACCCCATCCAACTTGACGCTACCGGTAGAGTCGATCTCGGCGAGAACCCAGTTGCCGCCGACGGCCATCTTCGCGGGATCGCTGAAAGTTCGTCTTGGCGTCGTGCCGCTGATGACGGAGTTGAGTTCGCCATCCCTCGAAAGGTCTACCGTTGATTCGGACTCGACATTACGCGCCACGAAAGAACCGCCCGTTCTAATTCCGATCGCGATCAACGTGATCCCGACGACGACCGTCAGACCAGCCGCGATGATCAGGAGATTCCGGCCGATCCCGGTGTCCCGTTTGAAGGGTTTCGGGGCCATCCGGGGTTCCGAACCGGAGAATGGCGGCATCGGTGACGCCTGCGTCGGTGCCGGTGTAGACTGCGGAGCCGGGACATTGCCGACAACGGTCCGAACCTCGGTCAAAGGGGTTTCCGTCAGGAATTGGGGCACCGCCCGCGTTTCGATCGTCGGAAGATCGGGCTTCGGGATCGGAGGAGTCGGCGCGGGCGGCTCGTACCTGAACACCTCCGTCGGAGCGTGCGTCGGGTGCGCCAGGCGCAGCAGGATGCGTTGCAGGTCGTCGCGCATCTGCGCCGCCGACGCGTAGCGTTGTTCGGGCTGCTTTGCCAGCGCGCGAGCGACGACGGCGTTCAGTTCAGGGCCGCACGAATCCGGCAATGGTTCGAAATCTTTGGTGAGGATCGCAAAGAGACGCTCGGAAGGATGCTCTTGGGGAAACGGCAGGCCGTCGGCGAGCAAGGCGTAGAGCACGACCCCGACCGACCAGATGTCGGTCTGTACCGAGCGCTTGCCGTCGAAAGCTTCCGGAGCCATATACGCGTCGGTCCCGATCACCGCCAAACTGACGGCCGTGGCGTTCATCGCCCTTGAAATTCCGAAGTCGGCAAGGCGCGGCGTTTCGCCCTGAAGCAGGACGTTAGCCGGCTTTATGTCACGATGGATTATTTGGCGAGAATGAAGGAATTCGAGACCGTTCAGGATTCCGATTGTCAGCTCGACCGATCTCTGAAGCGGGAGTTTTCCGTCGCGCTTGATAAGGTCGGCGAGCGAGCCGCCGTCGGCATATTCGCTGACGATCAAAACCTGCCCGTCGATGATATCGGCGTCGATGATCGGCAGAACGTTCGGATGCCCGCTTGCCTGTTCCCAAAGTTGGGCCTCTTGCCTGATCGACCCAAGATCGACCTGATCATCGAGCGGCAGTTTGACCGCCACCTTCTTTGAAACGAACTGCGAGCGCTTCTCAGCCAGCCAGACTTCACCGAATCCGCCGCGACCGAGACGGCGCAACAGAACGTACGTTCCAATTTCCTGACCCTCGAAGAACATCAGTGACGCCCGAAGTGTAGCACAAATGTGAAAGATCCTGTCGAAGACTGCAATTTCGGGCGGGAAAAGCGGTTGTAACCGGCTGTAGCCAGCCAAATTCCCGCAGTTCGAACACTTTGCCGATCCTGGGACGAACCACGGTAAGGGCCGGTCGCTGAAGACGGAGAACTCGTCTTGATTTCGGCCTTTGCAGATCCTCAAGAAACAACAACGGCCACCTGAAGGCGGGACTCCAAGCTACTTCAACGCATAACGCTGGAGCGTGAACAATTGACCGATGCCTTTCTCGGCGAGATCGAGCATCGCGTTCATCTGTTCGCGGTTGAACGGTTCGCGTTCGGCGGTTCCCTGCACCTCGATGAATTTCCCAGTTCCCGTACAAATGACGTTCATATCGACCTCGGCCGTCGAATCCTCGTCGTAGCAGAGATCGAGCACCGCCTCGCCGTTGATGATGCCGACGCTGACGGCCGCCACTTCGGAAAGGATCGGGTTGCGCCGGATCTTGCCCTCGATGAGGAGTTTCTTGATCGCAAGCGCGAGCGCGACACAGGCGCCGGTGATCGACGCGCAACGCGTTCCGCCGTCGGCCTGCAGAACGTCGCAATCGATCATTATCTGCCTTTCGCCGAGCAGAGACGTATCGACGACCGCCCGCAGGCTCCGCCCGATCAGCCGTTGGATCTCCTGTGTCCGGCCCGAAGGGCGCAGCGTCTCGCGGTTCGTACGGGTATGCGTCGCGCGCGGTAGCATCGCGTATTCGGCCGTCACCCAACCGATGCCCTTGTTGCGAAGGAACGGCGGAACGCGCTCTTCGACGCTTGCCGTGCAGATGACCTTCGTGTTGCCGATCTCGATCAGCGCCGAGCCTTCGGCGTACGGCGAGACATTCGGAGTGATCTTGGTTTCGCGCAGTTGATCGAACGCGCGTCCGTCGTTTCTTGTCATAATGCTCAGTTGAGAAGTTTGGAGTCCCGCCTTCAGGCGGCCCGGCGCAAGTTCGGAAGGCCGCCTGAAGGGGGCATTCCAAATTATTGCCGCTCGCTGCTCACTTCGTTAAGTTCAATCGCCTCGAGCCGCGTCGGTTTTGCGCCGAGGAAACGCTCGGCAACGCGCCCGAACCGGTCAGCGGCGTCGGTTACGTAAAAATGGTCGAGATCGTCGCAAAGCCGACGACGTCCTTCGACGACGCGCGGATTCCCGAGCCCCTTTTCGGCCAACAAAGCCTTCACCTCGTCGGCGCACGCCTCTCCCGAATCGATGAGCGTTACGTCATCGCCGACGGTCTGCTGGATCACGTCTCGCAGGATCGGATAATGCGTACAGCCGAGGACGAGCGATTCGGGACGAAATTCGGCGACCGGCCCAAGATAACGCTTCGCGATCGAATAGGTCTCGGGTTCGCGGACCCAGTTTTCCTCGGCCAGCGGCACAAAAAGCGGACACGCCGTTTGCAGAATCTGCGCGTCTTTGGCCGCATACCTTATCGATGCGGCGTACGCATCGCTTTGGATCGTCGCCTCGGTCGCGATGACCGCGATCCTCGGTCTCGGCTCCGAAACGGCGACCGCCTTGCGGGCACCAGGACCGATCACGCCGGCGACGTCAAGTCCGATCGTCGCGCGTATCTTCGGCAGCGCGAGCGCCGAGGCCGTATTGCAGGCGACGACGAGCATTTTGATCCCGCGACGTGCGAGAAAAACAGAGTTCTCGATCGCGTATCTTTCGACGGTGGCCAAGGATTTCGTCCCGTACGGTACGCGGGCCGTGTCGCCAAGGTAGACGAAATGCTCGTTCGGCAACCGATCGTGCAGCGCGCGGTAGACTGTCAGCCCACCGACACCGCTGTCGAAAATGCCGATCGGAAGCCGGCGTTTCTGTTCAATATCGATCTCGGGCAAGTTCATCAAAGCGAATTGCAAGAATAAGTTCTGCCCGTTCGATTGTCAAAAAAGAGGAGCGTCCGGAATTCCGCCCGCTCCTCTCCCTTCCGCTCCGTTTCCGAGAGCGCTCCCCGTGAACTCCTACGGGCAGACGACCAGCCGTTCGCCCATCAGCCGCCGGACCGCCATTTGGACGACCTTTTCGCTGACCGATACTCCGAGGTCCGATCCCATTTCCTGCGCGATCTGCGTCGCGTCCCGCTCGCCGTCGCATTTCTCCCAAACGTACGCTGACGTCGGATTCAGATAAATGTACTTGCTGTTGAGCACGTCTTCGATGAACAGTTCGCCGGTGTCGCGTTTCACGACCAGATCATTCCTTCTTGCTACGGGTTTCAATGGGATCACCTCTCGAAATTAGAATTTTCCGCCCACGGGCGACACTCTACCGTCGGCAAAGCACGTGCCACTGCAAGCCGACAGACGCAAGTCCCGCTGATGCAGTTGTTTACATTTCGACCGAAACTCGCCTTCCCGAATCCGAAAAAAAGGGAATCGGTCAGTCTGACCGATTCCCTTTTCTATTTGACCCGGTTCACGCGTACGGTCAGATCGGCGGCCCCGAAGGGGCGCAGGACCGATAACCCGGGTGCGAACCCGGGGCTGATCCGTCGCAACCGAACCCCGAGCCCCGCAAGGGGCGTAGCTCGTCCCAAGGACCGATCGCACATTCCGACACTCAATGGCTCGGTTGCGCCCCTTCGGGGCTTTCTAATCCGGGCCGGGTCGGCGAGGAGGTGATCGCGAATCTCAGCGATACGGTTGTTTTGCAATCAGCGAACGGTAGCTCGACTCGCAATTGCGCAAAGATTACGACGGGACTGATCGCGGGTCGGGGATTGCGGATTTGGTGTCTCAACGGATTTTCGGTTCGAGGCCAGAAAAGTCCAAATCCAAAATCCAAAATCCCAAATCCTAAATGGGTTTGGTGGAGGCGGCGGGAATTGAACCCGCATCCAAGGACGGCGACCAGTGGACTCTACACGCTTAGTCCGTTTGCTTGAGCTTCGCCGGCCGCAAGTCAGCAAACTGACAAAACCTCGCGGCAAGCTATCCTGACTGACGTTTCGCGCGCGTCCGCAGGCGGAGAACGCGCCCTAGCTTGAACTGGGTTATGCCCCGTTCGGTCGCTTCAAGCAGACTTCCGGCGGGACATCGCTGGAGCTAAGTTTAATTAGGCAGCGAGAGCCAATTCTTGGTTGGCATTTGTGTTTTGCTTATTGTTTTAACGAGCCTACAAGCATGCCCGACGTGCATCCAAAGATCTGTACCGGCCCCTGTCGAAGCCTGTCGCCCCCACATTGAGGGAAGCCAATTCTAGCTTATTACGATGCCCGAAGACAAACTTGAGATGGCAAGGATCTGCGATCGAATCCGGATTTCAAAATTTCAGATTCCAAGATTCCATGTCGCAGAGTTCAAATGGTCAACCAATAAATCCGCAATCACAAATCCGAAATCCCAATTCCCATCACGTCCCTGCCGCCTTCGCGGCGCCGACGGCCGTCCGCATTTCGAGCTGATCGACCAGCTTCAGAAAGTCCATTCTCGGGTAGGAGTAGCGTCCGACGGTTCGGAACGCGAGCTGCGGCTTACCGCCGTCGAAAAGATGATAGCCCCAATAGAGAAGCTGCTTTGAGAACCTGATCGCGCATTCCGCCGGGTCGATATAGTGAAGCCGCGAATCGGTCTCGCGCATCAGATTGAACTGCGTCTTCAATGCCTGATTCAACAACAGATTGCGGTTCGGTTCATCGGTCTGAAACGAATTGACAAGGACGAAGAGCTCGGCCTTCTGGTTCTCGCGGCGGATCGAGACAAGCGTACGCTTGATGACATCGGCGTTCTTGTTTATCCCGAGCGGGTTGAGCGTCGTCGGAATGATGCAGTAGTCGAATTTTTGAATGTAGTCCCGTGGATTCGCATCGAATTCCGGATTGCAGTCGCAGACCACGATCTTGGTCTCGCGGTAATCGCCCTCGCTCCATTCGTCTTTCGTCAGAACCGAAACGACCGAGCCGAAATTCCCGCGCGTCGCCGGCAGATAGACACCCTCGCCGAGGATCTTCCTCAGGTTCTGCTGGTGGTCGAGATCGATCAGCGCAACGTCATAACCGTTCATCGCAAATGCACCGGCGAGATGCGCCGAGATCGTCGTTTTGCCGACGCCGCCCTTGCAGGTGAACACGCCGATGTAGATCGGGCGGTCGCGCTCCTCGGCCGAATCGATCTTCTCGCAATCAAAAAAAAGCTTCCCGTCGCGCATGATCGCGAGCCGCAGATTCGCGACCTTTTCTTCGCGCAAATAAGAATAGACCGACGGCGTGAAACCGCTGGTTGAGATATAGATGCCGGTATGGAGATTCTTCGGATTCGGCGCGGCGAGAAAGTCCAGGAACCGTTCGATCTGGCCGAGATGGACCTTGGCCCGCTGATTGCGGAGTTCGACCGCGGCGCGCGAGCCTGGCTTCGCGACCTCGATAGAAAAATGGCGGCTGTCGCGCGGAGCGATTTGGGCGGCCCAACCTTCGCGCCGGAGCAGAAAAAGTGCCATCCGCTCTGCCTCGGTGGCGCGCTCAACCACAACTTCGCGCTTCCGGTCCGATTCCGTCAGCACGTCGAGCAATTCCGCCCATCGCATCCGTTTTTGAGACATGAATACAGTGCAAAGTGCTGAATGCAGAGTGCATAGTGACGCGCGACCTCAAGCAGACAAACTTCCCCGCTCTGCGCTTTGCACTATGCACTATGCACTATTAACTGATTACCGTTCCCCGAACGCCGCGAGGACCTCGGACGCGTGTTCGGCGACCTTCACTTTACTGAAGATCTTCGCGATCTTTCCGTCGCCGTCGATCAGGAAGGTCATCCGGTTGATTCCCATGTATTTCTTGCCGTACATGCTTTTCTCGCCCCAAACGCCGTATTGCTGGACAAGAGATTTGTCGGTGTCGGCAAGAAGATCGAACGGCAAACTGTATTTCGAGATGAACTTCTGATGGGACGCCTCGCTGTCGATCGAAACGCCGAGGACCTTGATTCCTTTTTCTTCGAAAACGTCGTATGAATCGCGGAGACTGCACGCTTCCTTCGTGCAGCCCGGCGTATCATCTTTCGGATAAAAATAGAGAACCACGCGCTTGCCGGCGAAATCGCTCAGCTTGACCTCTTCCCCGTTCTGATTCTTTGCCGTGAACTCCGGCGCCTTGTCGCCTTCTTTCAACATAACTTCCCTCTCGTGTAAAATTTACGCACGATGCCGCGGCTCCCTTGCGGGGGAGCGACAAGGCATCGAGACTAATAGGATTGTTTGAATTCTAGCAAATGAAGCCGTATTCCGAAAAACAGGCGCTTGAGCGATTGGCCCGGACGAAGGAACTTTTTCGCGCCACGATCAAGCGGAACTACGAATTCCGGGCAAAGGACTGCGAAACCTGCACGACGCGCGGCGGCTGCTGCCTCGACGCGCATTTCGTAAACGTCCATATCTCGCGCCTCGAAGCGGTCGCGATCAGGGAGGATCTGGCGCGTTTTTCCGACAGCTTTCGCGATGAGGTGCGTGAACGGGTCGACGAAACGATCGAGCGATACGAGCTCGTCGAATCGGGCGACACCTTCGCGCGAACGTTCGCCTGTCCGCTCTTCGATCCGGTGATCGGATGCCTCGTCCACAGCGTCAAGCCCGTCGCCTGCATCGCCCACGCCTGTTACGAATCGCGCGACCATCTCCCGCCTGACGAGCTCCAATTCGAAACCGAGAACGCGATCGACCGGCTCAACAACCGGACATACGGCGGCGGCCAACCGTGGCTTCCGTTGCCGCTCTGGCTCCGTCGGATCCGTTGAACCCGGATCCGCACCGCTAATTTTGCGAGTTACGCGAAGTCAACACAGGAGACTTCGTGAGAGTCCGCCATCCGGGGTGAAAAGAGATTCGGCCGCTCTATCGCGTAATTTGGGTTG